>DASVLM010000344.1:0-14619 GCA_036384875.1 Noviherbaspirillum sp. | reverse complement strand
GTGGATGCCGATGCCGCACCCGGCGAAGCCGGCACGTCAGCGGAGGGCCAGCCGGTCGGCGGCATGACAGTGGTATCGTTTCGCAACAACCACTTGGCCTACGCGCTGACTTGGTATGCTCTAGCCTTGATGGTGGCCGGCGCGGCTTTCTGGGCCGTGCGCGAGGAGCGACGCGCGGCCGCCGGTTCCCGCAACCCGGATGGCGCATATGGCAATCGAGAAGGACATCGTTGAGCAGCAGGAAGGCATGAAGCCGGGCAACGCCGACGGCAACGGCTATGCCGCCGGATACCGGCACAAGAACATGCTGTACCTGATCCGGCTGCGCTGGATCGCCATCGCCGGCCAGATCTCGACCATCGCCGGCGTTTCCCTCCTCCTCGGCATCCACCTGCCGCTGCCGCAGATGTTCGCGGTGCTGGCCTGCCTGATCGCCTTCAACATCGGCAGCCACCTGCGCTGGCACGAGCAGCCCTTCGTCACCAACCGCGAGATGTTCTTCGCGCTGCTGATCGACGTCGGCAGCCTGACGGCGCAGCTCTATTACAGCGGCGGCACGACCAATCCGTTTGCCTTCCTCTACCTGCTGCAAGTGATTCTTTCGGCGGTGCTGCTCGACGCCTGGGCAACCTGGACCATCGTCGCGATCACCTGCCTCTGCCTGGCCGGGCTCTCGCTGTTTTCAATGCCGCTGGAACTGATGGCCGAGCACCGCGACACCTTCACCACGCTGTACGTGAACGGCATGCTGATCTGTTTCCTGCTCAATGCGGGACTGCTGGTCATCCTCATCACGCGCATCACCGGCAACCTGCGCGCCGGCGACGCGCAACTGGCACGCCTGCGCCAGCGCGCGGTGGAAGAAGAGCACATCGTGCGCATGGGCTTGCTGGCTTCCGGCGCGGCGCATGAACTCGGCACGCCGATGGCGACGATGTCGGTGATCCTCGGCGACTGGCGCCGCATGCCCGAGTTCGCCGGCAATGCCGTGCTGCAGGAAGACATCGCGGAAATGCAGGCGCAATTGCAGCGCTGCAAGAGCATCGTCACCGGCATCCTGATGTCCGCCGGCGAGACGCGCGGCGAATCGTCGGCCAAGACCACCATCCGCAACTTCCTCGGAAGCCTTGCCGACGAATGGCGCAACAGCCGCCCGGTCGCCGAATTCGTCTATGAAGACCGGATCCCGCAGGACCTGCCGATCGTGTTCGACTCCGCGCTCAAGCAGACCATCTTCAACCTGCTCGACAATGCCTACGAAGCGTCGCCGCAATGGGTGATGCTGGAAGCCGCATGCGAGGACGACACGCTGCGCCTGACCGTGATGGACGCCGGCCCGGGGTTCTCTCCGGCCATGCTGGCGAACTTCGGCAAGCCCTACCACTCCAGCAAGGGGCGGCCGGGCGGCGGGCTGGGCCTGTTCCTGGTGATGAACGTGGTTCGCACGCTCGGCGGCACGGTGGCCGCACGCAACCATCCGGACGGCGGGGCCGTCGTCGAAGTCACGCTGCCGCTGGCCGCCATTGCGCTCGAGGAGAAACAAGACCATGCCTGACCGCCTGCTGCTGATCGTGGAAGACGACGCCGCATTCGCGCGCACCCTCGCCCGCTCGTTCGAGCGGCGCGGCTACGCGGTGCTGAATGCCGCGAGCCTGCACGACGTCGAGGCCCTGCTGCAACAGCACACGCCGACCCATGCGGTGGTCGACCTGAAGCTTGCCGACAACGCCTCCGGCCTGGCCTGCGTGCAAGCCTTGCACCAGCATTCCGCCGAGATGCTGATCGTGGTGCTGACCGGCTTTGCCAGCATCAACACCGCCGTCGAAGCGATCAAGCTGGGCGCCTGCCAGTACCTCGCCAAGCCGTCGAACACCGATGACATCGAAGCAGCCTTCGGCCATGTCGCCGGCACGGCCGAGGTCGAACTCACCAACCGCTCGACCTCCATCAAGACGCTGGAGTGGGAACGCATCCACCAGACGCTGGCCGAAACCGGCTTCAACATTTCCGAAACCGCGCGACGGCTCGGCATGCATCGCCGCACGCTCGCCCGCAAGCTGGAGAAGCAGCGCATCAAGTAGTTCGCAAGGAAGCAAGGCGCCTGCGTATTTGCGCGGACTACGCCAAAGCGGGAATTCAGGCATCATGGAATTCCACTTCCTTGCCTGAATACGCATGCAAGACCGCTCCCGCTTCGACTCCCTGCTCGCCTGGTACTTCGTCCTCGTCTGGGGTTCCGGCTATCTCGCGACCAAGGCGGGGCTGCATGACGCGGCGCCGTTCACCTTCCTGACGCTACGCTACATCTTCGGCATCCTCTGCCTGCTGCCGCTGGTGCTGACGCGCCGCCCCTCGTGGCCGGCTGACCGGCGCGAGTTTTTCCATGTCTGCGTCGCCGGCCTGCTGATGCATGCTGTCAACTTGTCCGGCAGTCATTACTCGCAATACCTCGGCATGTCGGCCGGCGTGACGGCCTTGATCCTCGCCACGCAGCCGCTGTTTACCGCGCTGTATGCACATCACGCGCTCGGCGAACGGCTGGGCCCGCTGCAATGGCTGGGCGTGCTGCTCGGCTTGGGCGGCGTGGGCTTCGTGGTGTGGCACAAGGTCAACCTGCATGCGGTCACTGTCGGCAGCCTCATCGCAGTGACGGTATCGCTCGCCGCCATCACCATCGGCACGCTCTACCAGCGGCATTTCTGCAAGAACGCGGACTTGCGCAGCGCCGCCTTCATCCAGTTCCTCGTGTCGCTCGCGGTGCTCGCCCCGCTCGCCGTGAGCGTGGAAGGATTCGTCATCCACTGGAGCTGGACGCTGGTGCTGTCCATCATGTTCCTTGTCATCTTTGCCTCCATCCTCGCGGTGAATGCGCTGCACACGCTGATGCGGCGCGGGCATGCGGCGAAAGTGACGAGCCTGCTTTTCCTCACACCCATCGTCGCGGTGCTGCTGGAATGGGCAATGTTCGGCGTGGTGCCGACGGCCACCAGCATGGTCGGCATTGCCATGACCTGCGCCGGCGTCGCACTCGTCTCCGGCAAACGCACAGGCTGATTTCTCTGGCACACTAGAGCATTGTTTCTCGCTCGTCCGCCATGCCTCTCGTCGACGCCATCCGCGATGCCTTCATCCTCCTGATTTCAGGAGATGCGGCGCTGTGGGAGATCGTCTGGGTATCGCTCAAGACTTCCATCGTTTCCATTCTCATCGCAGCACCTTCTGCGGTGGCGATCGGCTACCTCATCGCCACCCGCCGGTTCAAGGGGCGCCGCTTCGCCGTCTGGCTGGCGCAGGCAACGCTGTCGCTGCCCACCGTGCTGGTCGGCCTGCTGCTTTACCTGACACTGTCGCGCCAGGGGCCGCTCGGCGGACTGCACCTGCTGTTCACCCAGTCCGGCATCATCGCGGGGCAGGTGCTGATCGTGCTGCCGGTGCTGACCGCCTTTTCGCTCGCCGCGATCCAGGCGGCCGATCCGCGCGTTGCGGAAACCGCCGTGACCCTCGGCGCCTCGCGCTGGCGCGTGATGGCCACCGTGCTGCATGAAGTGCGCTTCGGCGTGATGGCCGCCATCATCACCGGCTTCGGCCGCGTGATCTCGGAAGTCGGCTGCGCGATCATGGTGGGCGGCAATATCGCCGGCTACACGCGCACCATCACCACCGCCATTGCGCTGGAGACCAGCAAAGGCGAGTTTGCACAAGGCATCGCACTCGGCATCGTACTGGTGGCAGTGGCACTGGCGATCAATGCGCTGCTCCTGCTGCTGCAGGGTGATGCGCGTGTGGCGCGAGGTGCGGCATGAGCTTGCTGGCGCTGCGCGGATTGCACAAGTCCTTCGGCGAACGCCGGTTGTTCGACATCGACCTGCTGACGCTCAACGAAAGAAGCGCTTACGTGCTGACAGGCCTGAACGGCGCCGGCAAGAGCACATTGCTGCGCATCTTGGCCGGGCTGGAAGCGGCCGACATCGAAGCCGCCAGCTTCCTCGGCGAAGCGGTACGCATGTCGCCCTACCCTGCCACGATGCGCGATGCGATCGTCTACGTGCACCAGCATCCGGTGATGTTTTCCACGACAGTGTTCGACAACATTGCCTACGGCCTCGCCGCGCGCAAACTGCCGAAGGAGGAGATCGCGCGGCGTGTCGAAGAGGCAATGCAGTGGGCCGGCGTCGAACGCCTGCGCAACAGCAAGCCGCATGTTTTGTCCGGCGGCGAGAAGCAGCGTATTGCGCTCGCGCGCGCGAAGGTGCTGCAACCGAAACTGCTGCTGTTGGATGAACCGACTTCCAACCTGGACGGCATCGCACGCGAGCAGGTGATCGCACTGATCCCTTCGCTTACGCAGGCGGGCAGCAGCGTCGTCATGGCCTGCCATGATCGCGACTTGATCTCGCTGCCGGGCGTGCAGCGGCTGAAGCTGCGCGACGGCCGGTTGCAAACGCGGCAGAACCAGGTGCGGGCAGTGAAGTAAACGCGGCGCGTTTCGCTCCCTGCGGTTACACTTTTGCGAGGCTTGTACCGTTTCACTCAACTCCATCCGAAGAGGGCTTGAACCGATGAAAAAATTCCTGTCTTTGTTGCTGCTGTGTGCCACGCTCTGCGCTTCCGTTGCGAACGCGGAAGAAACCTTGCGCATGTCCACCACGACGAGCACCGACAATTCCGGCTTGCTGAATTACCTGCTGCCTATATTCGAGAAGGAAAGCGGTATCAAGGTAAAGGTGATTGCAGTCGGCACCGGCAAGGCGCTGGAATTGGCGAAGAACGGCGACGTGGATGTGACGCTGGTGCATGCGCGACCGGCGGAAGACAAGTTCGTTGCCGAGGGGCACGGCGTGAACCGGCGCGACGTGATGTACAACGATTTCATCATCGTCGGCCCGGTGGCTGATCCCGCGCATGTGAAGGGCACGCATGATGTGCTGGCGGCGTTGCGCAAGATCGTCGAGACGAAGGCGACATTCATCTCGCGCGGCGACAATTCCGGCACCGACCAGATGGAGCAGGCATACTGGAAGCAGATCGGGACCAAGCCGTCGGGCAGCGCTTATGTCTCGGCGGGATTGGGCATGGGTGAAGTGTTGAACATGGCGGCTGAAAAGCAGGCTTACACGCTAACCGACCGTGCCACCTATGCAGCCTATCGTGCGCGCACCGGGCTGGCGGTGATGGTCGAAGGCGACAAGAAAATGTTCAACCCCTACGGCATCATTGCGGTGAATCCGGCGAAGTACAAGGACATCAATTACAAGGACGCGATGCGGTTGATCGACTGGATCACCTCGCCTGCCGGACAGAAACGTATCGCCGATTTCAAGGTCGATGGGCAGCAGTTGTTTTTTCCTTCGGCTGGCAAGCAGTGAAGGGGTTGGTTTTGTTTCCTGATCTGATGGATGTTTAGAGAGTTTTTTCTCTTGTTTTTGGTGGCTTGGTTGTTCTTTGGGTGCTTGGGCGGTCGTGGCGGTGCTTTTGCAGTCCCGCAGGGCCGCTGCCCCTTCGGGGGGTGCCCGAAGAAATGGCCGCCGAAACGGGAAGCGAAATAACTCGCCCTGCGGGCTCAGACAGATTTCGCTCCTGATCCGTTTCGACAACCATTTCCTCGGCAGCGTCCAAGCGGGGCTGCAAAAGCACCACCACGACCTTCTCTCACTTGGCAGACCGCGTCGCAGATGATGCGCCAGAGTGGCGGAACTGTTCTTGGCACTTGGCACCAGCCACCAACTGAGCTCGCGCGATGCTCAATGGCGCTCGGGGTGGGGCTGGCGCGGCGCCGCCTTGGACGCTGCCGGAAGATCGCCCGGCAAAACGGATCAGAAGCGGAATCTGTCTGAGCCCGCAGGGCGAGTTATTTCGCTTCCCGTTTTACCGGGCGATCTTCCGGGAACCCCGAAGGGGCAGCGGCCCTGGCGGCACCGCGCCAGCCCCACCCCGAGCGCCAGTCCGGCTACCTTAATAACGTGCAAAGCCCCCCTAAACTACGGCTTACCCCCAGGCGTAGTCCCAGGCACAGAATGATTGTTGACCTGCCCTGACTCCGGCATGGACGACTGCTCTTCCTGTTTGCTCAGCGTGGAAGGCCTTTCCTGCGACGGCGTACCGGAATTACCGCTGCTGCCGCTGGATGCACTGTGCGGCGGGATCGTCGCATCCGACGGCGGCATCTGACTCTTGGGCAGCGCCACTGAAGTACTCGACTGGATACTGTCGCCCGGTGCCGCGCTCGTCTTCGGTTCCGGCACCTTGTTGCACCCCGCCAAGGACAGCGTGGACAGCATGCCTATCAGGAATATATTCCGCATTTTCACCTCGCTCGTTAGTGAGTGCACCGCCCTCCGCAAAAGGCTCCCGTTACCTTTTGACCAACACCCTTTCCACAGGTTCGGCACCGCCATACGTATCGGCCTCACCAAAAATGAAAGCATGCACTCACCTTCACGTGCTTTGACAGCCGGCCTGAACGCACCATCCCGAAGCAAATATCTCCCAATAAAAATAACTACAAATATTCAAACATAACGTCTACAATTTATCATCGATTTGCTGAAATAATCGACAACAAGAAAAGCGTAATCGATGTATCCGGCAATTCACCCATAGCGGAGGAGACTATGAAATTCAACGACTTGCGCATCGGCCAGCGCCTCGCCATCGGCTTCGGGCTTGTCATCCTGCTGATGCTTGCAGTGACCACCATCGGCGTGACCCAGATCCATCGCATCAATGGTGGTATCGAACAGATGTCGCACGACTTCTATCCCAAGACTGCGATGGCCAACGCCGTGAAGAATGCGTTGAACGATACGGCGCGCAGCATGCGCAGTGCGCTCTTCCTCAATACCGCAGCCGAGGTGAATGCCGAACTGGCGGTCATCGAGAAATCCGACCGGCTGATCGCCGACACGCTCGCGCGCTTCAAGCGGGCTGCGAACTCCGAGCAGGATGCGCGATTGCTGCAGGAGGTCGAAGCGGCACGCGCGAAATACGCGCCGCTGCTCGCCGGCTACGTCAAGCTGATCAAGGACGGTTCGGTGGAACAGGCGCGTGACCTGGCGCTGCCGGAACTCGCGCCGCTCCAGCAGAAATGCTTCGATGCGCTCGACAAGCTCATCGAAGCCGAAAGCAAGCGCATGGACAACGCCGGCAAGGAGGCCGAAGCAGCATCGGGCAGCGCGGCGATGCTGATGATTGCACTCTCCTCGATCGCGGCAGTGCTCGGCGTGCTGGTCGGCACGCTGGTCACGCGCGGCATCGCGCGGCCGCTGACGGCGGCCGTCGGCGTGGCCCGACGCGTGGCGGGCGGCGACCTCACGACCCGGGTGGAGGTGAAGTCGCGCGATGAAACCGGCCAGCTGTTGCAAGCGCTGCGCGACATGAACGATGGCCTGGCGGGTGCGGTGCGGCAGGTGCGCTCCGGCACCGAGAACATTGCGATCGCTTCGCGCGAGATCGCCACCGGCAATGCCGACCTTTCCGCCCGCACCGAAGCGCAGGCCGGTTCGCTGGAAGAAACAGCGAGCTCGATGGAACAGCTGACGCAGACGGTGAAGGAAAACGCGTCCAATGCGCAGGAAGCGAACAAGCTCGTCACCGCCGCATCGGAACGTGCGCTCAAGGGCGGCGAGGTCGTCGGGCAGGTGGTGCAGACCATGGGCTCGATCAAGGAAAGCTCGCGCAAGATCGTCGACATCATCAGCGTGATCGACGGCATTGCGTTCCAGACCAACATCCTCGCGCTGAACGCGGCAGTGGAAGCAGCGCGTGCCGGTGAACAGGGTCGCGGCTTCGCCGTCGTCGCCGCCGAAGTGCGCAACCTGGCGCAACGCTCCGCTGGCGCAGCGAAAGAGATCAAGGCATTGATCAACGACTCGGTGGAAAAGGTCGATGCCGGCGGCAAGCTGGTCGACGAAGCGGGCGACACCATGGATGAGATCGTCACGTCGGTGAAGCACGTGGCCGACATCATGGGTGAAATCACCGCCGCGAGCCAGGAACAGAGCAGCGGCATCGAGGAAATCAATCGCGCCATCGCGCAGATGGACGAGATGACGCAGCAGAATGCAGCACTGGTGGAACAGGCTGCGGCCGCAGCCGAAAGCATGCAGTCGCAGGCCGGCAAGCTGGCGGAATCGGTGGCGGTGTTCAAGCTGCAGGAAGGCGATGCAGCGACGCCGCATGTTCAGGTGGAACGCCTGCCGGTTGCACCGCCACGTGCTGGCGGCAAACCCGTGATGCGCGTCGTCGGCGACACCGCGCCCCGCATTGGACTCCGCGGATGAAGGAAACCTCGCTGGATGCGCGCGGCTATCTCTACGGCCTTGCCGTCGCGCTGGTATGGGGTGCACAGCCTGTCGTCGCGACCTTCGGCTACCGCGCCGGCCTCAATGCCTTCGACCTGACGCTGCTGCGCTTTACCGCCAGCGGCCTGCTGATGCTGCCGCTGTTCCTGCGGCGCGATCCCTTGCATGCCGGCGGACTGGGCTGGCGCCGCGCAGCAGTATTCATGCTGCTGGCGGGACCGCTTTACAACGCGGTGCTGATCGGCGGCCTCACCTGGTCGCCGTCTTCGCACAGCTCGCTCATCTATCCGGCGTTCACCCCGTTGTTCACGGCGCTTCTTGCAAAATGGATGCTGGACCGGCGCGAACGCATTCCTGTTGCAGGGCTGGCGCTGCTGGTATCCGGCGTGCTTGCCGTCAAGCTCGGCGCGGTGCTGCATCCGGCAGCCGGCGTGGCGCCCGACGCCTGGCGCGGCGACCTGCTGTTCGTCGGCGCGGCGCTCATGTGGTCGTTCTACACGGTGCTGATGCGGCGCTGGAATGCCGACCCGCTTGCCGTGGTCACTGCTGTGCAGGTCGGTGGCCTGCTGTATCTGCCGGTGCATTTCCTGTGGCAAGGAATGCGGGTATTGCGCATCGATGCGCAGGCCATGGCGATCCAGGCACTTTACCAAGGTGTGCTGGTCAGCGTGATCGCTGTGCTGCTGTTCAACCTGGCCGTGCGGCGGCTGGGTGCGAAGGCGTCGATGTTCACCGCGCTGATGCCGGTGGTCGGCGTCGGCATGGCGGTGGCCTTGCTCGGCGAACCACTCACGCTGTCGTTGATCGCGGGAACCTTGCTTATAGTGGCCGGACTCGGCGTGTCGATGAACAAACGCTAAGCGTTTCACTCCAATGGCTCTCTCAAACTCATTTCGATGGAGACTGCCATGGACCAGGAACAAAACCTCAACGGCATGAATGTCGCCGTCTTGCTGACGAGCGGCTTCGAACAGGTGGAATTCACCGGGCCGCGCGATGCCCTGCAGCAGCATGGCGCGACCACGCACATCGTTTCATCGCAGAAAGGCAAGGTGCAGGGATTCAACCACGTCGACAAGGCCGATCAGTTCGATGTCGATCTCACCTTCTCGGAAGCCAGCCCGGATGACTTCGATGCAGTCCTGCTGCCCGGCGGCGTGGTCAACGGCGACCAGATCCGCATCATTCCCGAAGCGCAGCGTTTCGTGCAGGCGATGGAAGAAGCGGGCAAGCCGATCGCAGCGATCTGCCACGGCGGGTGGCTGCTGGTGTCATCCGGACTCGTCGAAGGGCGCATGATGACGAGCTGGCCGACCTTGCAGGACGACATCCGCAACGCCGGCGGCAAGTGGGTGGACCAGGAAGTGGTGGTGGACGGTAACTGGGTGACCAGCCGCAAGCCGTCAGATATTCCGGCGTTCAATGCCAAGGTGATCGATGTGATGTTCCAGCGGCAAGCAGGCAGCGCCGCGGGAACGCGCGATCAGGCAGGTCAGACGGGAATCGGCATCTCGGGGTAATCAGTTCCGCGCATGCGCGAGATGGAAGCCCGTGACACCTTCGACCTGGCTCAGCTCGTGGGCCAGGTCGCTCAGCGGCGCGCCGCTGGTCTTGTCGAAGGCCACGGCGACGAAGTGCCATTCGATTTTTCCTTCATGCATTGAAATCGCAATCGAACCGGGCGCAACTTCATAGCCGCGCTTGGCAGCCGCTTCGCGCAGCCGCGCGATGCCGGGCGAAGCACCTTCCTTGAACTGCAGCTGGATCGCAATCGCCTGACGCGACGGCAGGCGCGCGGTGATCTTCGGCACCCCGATCATGCACAGCGCAGAGAGCAGCGCGAGCAGCATCGCCGACAGGCAGAAACCGATGCCGACCAGCACGCCAATCACCGATGCTGCCCAGATGGAGGCCGCAGTGGTCAAGCCGCTGATGTTGAAACCTTCCTTCATGATCACGCCGGCGCCGAGGAAACCGATGCCGGTGACGATGCCCTGGATGATGCGCGTCGGGTCGGCGCCGAGGCTGACAGCAATCTGCCCGCCGTACCAGTCGCCGGAAAAGCCACCCATCACAGTGAGCCCGGCGGATGCCATGCAGACCAGGCCGTAGGTGCGCATGCCGGCGGCGCGGCCATGGTAGGAACGCTCGTAGCCGACCAGCAGGCCGAGCAGCAGCGCGCCGAACAGGCTGAAGAAAACGATCAGGTTGGAGGTCACCACCGGGGCGGACCAGAACGAGGCGAGGATATCGCGCGAAGGCAGGTCGGCAAACAGTCTGTTCATAAGGCGTAATGAGTTATGCGCGGAAGCGGCGCAAGCCGTCGAGGTCGAGGATCTGGATGCCGCCGTAATCCGCTTTCAGCAAACCTTCCTTCTCCAGCACCTGCAGCGCCTGGTTGGCGCGCTGGCGCGATGCGCCGCACAAATAGCCGATCTCTTCCTGGGAAATCTGCAGCAGCGTATCCGTGCCGGGATAAAGGTGGGTGTTGAACAGCGCGGCGAGGCAGCGCGCGACGCGCGTATCCACATCCAGCAATCGGTCGAATTCGACCATGCCGATGAATTGGCCGAGGCGTTCGTTGAGCTGCATCAACAGGAAACGGGTGAACGGCAGGCTGTTATCGAGCAGCCACATGAAGGTCTTGGCCGGCATGCGCGCGATGCGTGAGTCGCGCAAGGCGACCACATCGTATTTGCGCTTTTCCTGCTTGAGCAGCGTGCCCTCGCCGAACCAGCCGCCGCGCGGCACGCCGGTGAAGGTGACGGACTTTCCTTCCGGCGAAAGGTTGTTCATCTTGACGAGGCCATCGACAACACCGACCCAGGAATCGCACACCTCACCCTTGCGACACACGAAACCGCCCTTGGGCACATGCTGCTCGTAGGTATCGGCTTCGACGCGCGCCATCTGCTCGGGCGTCAGGCCTTGCGCCCAGATCGTCTCGCGCAGCAATTCCTTGAGTGAGTTCTTCTCTGTTGTCATTGTGCAGCGCGTCAGCGAATCCTTGCGATTTGAATGGTTGCGAAGATTGTCAGGCAAATGACAGCGCACAGGAATACGCCTGTCTAGTATGCTGACAACACAGCGGCCCGCGCGCATGTCCACACTTGAGAATGCAAGCGGTGTTCGCCTGAAAACGAGAACAACGGAGACATTGTAAGCCCAGATCACGGCCGCGCCTACTGCTGCGGCATGTGCTCGGCCGAACGCTTGCGTCTCCGTCCCCTTCGATACGGTTCAACTGTTTTGAGAGAGTGGGAAATGGAAGACGACAAGAACGGCGCGGGCGAGACCACCTTCCCCCGCCTTCTCCTGCAGCATGCGCAAACGCGTTCCGGCAAGCCGGCCTTCCGTGAGAAGGACCTCGGCATCTGGCAAACCTGGAGCTGGGGACAGGTCGCGGATGAAGTGCGCGACTTCGCCTGCGGCCTCGCGGCGATGGGCTTCAAGCGTGGCATGAACCTCGCGATCATCGGCGACAACCGGCCGCGTCTTTATTGGGCGATGATGGCTGCGCAAAGTCTTGGCGGCGTCGCGGTGCCGCTCTACCAGGATGCGCCGGCGGCCGACATGGCCTATGTGCTCGACGACGCGGAAATCGACTTCGCCGTGGTGGAAGACCAGGAGCAGGTCGACAAGCTCTTCGAAATCAAGGAAGGCCTCGATCGCCGCAATGCGCTTCTGACGCACATCATCTACGATGACCCGCGCGGCATGCGCCACTACAAGCAAGCCGAGCTTGCAGCATGGGACAAAGTCTGCGAACTCGGCCGCGCGTTCGAGAAGGAACGCCCCGGCTTCTTCATGCACCAGGTGAACCAGGGCTTGCCGCAGGATATCGCCGTAATGCTTTACACGTCCGGCACCACCGGCAAGCCGAAAGGCGTGTGCCAGACGCATGCGTCCTTCATCCATGCTGCACGCGGCGGCGCCGGCTTCGACAAGCTCAATGCCGACGACGACATCCTCTCCTACCTGCCGATGGCCTGGGTGGGCGACCACCTGTTCTCATATGCGCAAGCACTCGTGGCCGGCTTCACCATCAACTGTCCCGAGTCCGGCGACACGGTGACGACCGACATGCGCGAGATCGGCCCGACCTATTACTTCGCGCCGCCGCGCGTCTTCGAGAACATGCTCACCACGGTGATGATCCGCATGGAAGACGCGGGCGTCATCAAGCGCAAGATGTTCCACCACTTCATGGACGTGGCGCGCCGCGTCGGCGCCGACATCCTCGACGGCAAGCCGGTCGGCCTCTTCGACCGCCTGCACTATGCGCTGGGCAATCTCTTCGTCTACGGTCCGCTGAAGAATGTGCTCGGCCTGTCGCGCGTGCGCGTCGCCTATACGGCAGGCGCGGCGATCGGCCCCGACCTGTTCCGCTTCTACCGCTCCATCGGCCTGAACCTGAAGCAGTTCTACGGTTCCACCGAAACCTGCGCGTATGTGTGCATGCAGCCGGACGGCCACATCAAGTTCGACAGCGTCGGCCTGCCGGCGCCGGGCGTGGAAGTGACGCTCGCACCGAACGGCGAAGTGCTGGTGAAGTCCGGTTCGGTGATGAAGGAGTATTACAAGCGCCCCGACGCCACCGCCGAAGTGATCGACGAGCATGGCTACTTCCACACCGGCGACGCCGGCATCTTCGACGAGGAAGGCCACCTGCGCATCATCGACCGTGCCGCCGACGTCGGCCGCATGACGAGCGGCGACATCTTCGCGCCTAACTACATCGAGAACAAGCTGAAGTTCTTCCCCTTCATCAAGGAAGCAGTCGCCTTCGGCAACGAACGCGCAACGGTCTGCGCCTTCATCAACATCGACATGGAAGCAGTCGGCAACTGGGCCGAGCGCCGCGGCATTCCCTACTCGGGCTACACCGACCTCGCCGCCAAGCCGGAGGTGTACGAGATGATCGCCGAGTGCGTGGAAAAGGTGAATGCCGATCTTTCCAATGAAGCGCTGATGTCGGGCACGCAAATCCATCGCTTCCTCGTGCTGCACAAGGAACTCGATCCGGACGACGACGAGCTCACGCGTACGCGCAAGGTGCGCCGCCGCTTCGTCGCGGAAAAGTACAAGGTGCTGATCGACGCGCTGTACGCCGGTAAGCAGTCGCAGTACATCGAAACGCTGGTGAAGTTCGAGGACGGCCGCCAGGGCAAGGTTGCGGCGGACCTGCGCATCGTTGACGTTGTAACTTATTCGAATCTCAAAAAGGCGGCTTGATCCATGAACGAGAACCGCAAAATCGGCGACGTCATCCTCGACCTGCGCAACATCTCGCTGTCGTTCGGCGGCGTGAAGGCGCTGACCGACATTTCCTTCAACGTTCGCGAACACGAGATCCGCGCCATCATCGGACCGAACGGCGCCGGCAAGAGTTCGATGCTCAACGTGATCAACGGCGTCTATCGTCCGCAGCAGGGCGAGATCATTTATCGCGGCGAGCATCGCAAGGACATGAACACCTATGCCGCGGCGAAAAGCGGCATCGCGCGCACCTTCCAGAACATCGCGCTGTTCAAGGGCATGACGGTGCTCGACAACATCATGACCGGCCGCAACCTGAAGATGCAGACCAACTTCCTGCTGCAGGCGTTCTACTGGGGACCGGCGCAAAAAGAAGAGATCGCGCACCGCAGGAAGGCGGAAGAGATCATCGACTTCCTCGAGATCCAGCACATCCGCAAGACGCCGGTCAGCCGGCTGCCCTACGGCTTGCAGAAGCGCGTCGAACTCGGGCGCGCACTGGCAGCAGAACCGGAAATCCTGCTGCTCGACGAACCGATGGCCGGCATGAACGTGGAAGAGAAGCAGGACATGTGCCGCTTCATCCTCGACGTCAACGACCAGTTCGGCACCACCATCGTGCTGATCGAGCATGACATGGGCGTGGTGATGGATATCTCCGACCGCGTGGTGGTGCTGGATTACGGCAAGAAGATCGGCGACGGCACGCCGGATGAAGTGCGCAGCAACCAGGATGTGATCAATGCCTATCTCGGCGTCGCACATTAAGGCAGGGACGACATGGATATCAGTTTCTTTTTCGAAGTGTTGATCGGCGGCTTGCTCGCCGGCGTGATGTATGCGCTGGTCGCGCTCGGCTTCGTGCTGATCTACAAGGCATCCGGCGTGTTCAACTTCGCACAGGGCGCGATGGTGTTCTTCGCCGCGCTGACCTGCGTCGGCCTTTCCAACTGGCTCGGCGTATCGCTGTGGATTGCGGTGCCGCTGACGATGGCGGCGATGGTGCTGCTCGGTCTTGCGACAGAAAAAATAGTGCTGCGCCCATTGGTGAACCAGCACG
>DASVLM010000343.1:0-4116 GCA_036384875.1 Noviherbaspirillum sp. | reverse complement strand
CTCGGCAAGCCGATCGATCGCGAGGAATGGCTGATGTCACCGCAGACGGTGAATGCCTACTACAACCCGGAAATGAACGAGATCGTTTTTCCGGCCGCGATCCTGCAGCCGCCCTTCTTCGATCCGAACGCCGACGACGCGGCAAACTATGGCGGCATCGGCGGCGTAATTGGCCATGAAATCAGCCATGGTTTCGACGACCAGGGTTCGCAGTACGACGGCGATGGCAACCTGCGCGACTGGTGGACCAAGGAAGACCACGAACGATTCGCTGCCAAGACCACGGCACTGATCGAGCAATACAACAGCTTTTCGCCGCTCGAGGGCTACTACGTCAACGGTGCCCTCACACTTGGCGAAAACATCGCCGACAACTCCGGCCTGGCGATTGCCTACAAGGCTTATCACCTTTCGCTGGGCAGCAAGGAGGCACCGGTGATCGACGGCCTGACCGGCGACCAGCGCCTGTTCATGGGTTGGGGACAAGTGTGGCGCGCCAAGCTGCGCGACGCCTACGCCCTCGTACTGCTCAAGGCCGACCCGCACTCGCCGCCGCGCTTCCGCGCCAACGGCGCATTGCAGAACCAGCCCGCTTTCTACAAGGCCTTCAATGTGAAGGAAGGCGACAAAATGTACCTGCCGCCGGAAAAGCGTGTAACGATCTGGTAAGCGTCGATAGGAAAACTCGTCGAAAAGCAAAACATTGAGGGGCAACGGCCCCTCTTTTCATTCTTCCTGCCATAGGCTACCCAGCACAGCGACGGGCACGAATGCCGGATTGGGCACGGTACATTGTGCATCGGCGCGGATTTCCGGAACTGCTTTCCGGTTTCCCGCACGAGTTTTCCTGTGTAAACAGAGTGCAGTTGGGAAAAAGCCTGTCGAATCAGTCTCTTGCTCGTGCGATAGAACTGGCACAGCTTGTGCAAAAGAAAGCGCGTCCGCCTGAAAAAGAACCGGACTTTACTTATTAATAATTTACAAGGAGACAAGCATGCGCAAATTCATTCAACTCATCCTCCTCGCCGCCGGCATCGGATTCACCCAGGTCTCGCTGGCCGCGGGAGATCATGGCACTGCAGACGATGCGATCGCCATGGTGAAACGAGTCATTCAATACATGAAGGCCAACGGCAAGGAAAAGACAATTGCCGAGGTCAACAACATCAACGGCCAGTTCCGCGACCGCGACCTCTACATCACAATCAACACGCTCGACATGGTGACGCTGGCGCACGGCGCGAATCCCAAGATGCAGGGAAAGAACCTGATCGACTTGCAGGATGCTGACGGCAAGTATTTCATGCGCGAGCGCCAGCAACTGGTCAAGAAGAGCGGCAAGGGCTGGCAGGATTACAAGTTCGTCAATCCGGTCACCAAGCAGATCGAGCCGAAGGCCATGTATTTCGAGCGGTATGAGGATGTCGTGATCAATTGCGGCATCTACAAGTAACACGCCCCTGCAGTTACTCCCGCGCACGCCACCATGCCGGAGCTTCCCCTCCGGCAAATGGTATTTCTACGACTTTCTTTCGCTGGCGATTCATGTAAGGTAACAGGTTCACCAATAACAATTTACCTATTACCTCTCCCAGGAGACTTACATCATGTCAGAAAAGAAAGATGTCGTATTCGTCGGCGCCGCTCGCACTGCCATCGGCACCTTCGGCGGTTCGCTGAAGGATTTTTCCGCCTGCGACCTCGGCACCATCGCAGTCAAGGAAGCCATTGCCCGCGCCAAGGTCGATGCCGCACAGGTCGGCCAGATCGTGATCGGCAACGTAATCCACACCGAGCCGCGCGACATGTACGTGTCGCGCGTGATCGGCATCAACGCTGGCATGGCCAAGGAATCGGCCGCGCTGACATTGAACCGCCTGTGCGGCTCCGGCTTGCAGGCGATCGTCACCGCCGCGAATGCGATCCAGCTTGGCGACACCGATATCGCTGTCGGCGGCGGTGTGGAAACGATGAGCCGCGCACCTTACACGATGCAGACCGCCCGCTGGGGCACGCGCATGGGCGACGCAAAGATGATCGACATGATGCTCGGCGCGCTGCAGGATCCGTTCGGCGCCGGCCACATGGGCATCACGGCTGAAAACGTTGCTGAAAAATTCGGCATTTCCCGCGAAGAGCAAGATGCGTTTGCAGTGGAAAGCCAGCGCAAGGCTGTCGCGGCGATCGAAGCAGGTTACTTCAAGTCGCAAATCGTGCCGGTGGAAATCAAGGGCAAGAAAGGCGTCGTGCAGTTCGATACCGACGAGCACCCGAAGGCTGACACCACGCTGGAAAGCCTCGCCAAGCTGAAGCCGGCCTTCAAGAAGGAAGCCGGCACCGTCACCGCAGGCAACGCCTCCGGCTTGAACGACGGTGCAGCGGCAGTTGTGCTGATGGAAGCCGGTGCGGCATCGCGCGCCGGATTGCAGCCGCTGGCGCGCCTGGTGTCCTATGCAGTGGCTGGCGTCGAACCGTCCTTGATGGGCACGGGCCCGATCCCGGCGGTGCAACTGGCATTGAAACGCGCGGGCCTGTCGCTCAACGACATGGACGTGATCGAGTCCAATGAGGCTTTTGCCGCGCAGTCGCTCGGTGTGTGCCGCGGGCTGGATCTCGATCCGACACGCACCAACCCGAACGGCGGCGCCATTGCGCTCGGCCACCCGCTTGGCGCAAGCGGTGCGATCATCACCATCAAGTGCATGTACGAACTGATTCGCACCGGCAAACGCTACGGCCTGATCACGATGTGCATCGGCGGTGGTCAAGGCATTGCAGCGGTCATTGAACGCCTGTAATCGCACTTAGTGGAACCGGGGCGGCTATCGGCAAGCAAGCCGGCCCGGTTCCATGCTCCTTTACTCCAGCTTCGTGCTCAGCGTGATGTTTGCGTTCAGCACCTTCGATATCGGGCAACCCTCCTTGGCCTTGTTGGCAGCGTTTTCGAACGCTTGACGGTCCACACCCGGAATCTTCGCCACCAGATCGAGATGGATCGCCGTGATGGCGAATCCGTCGCCTGATTTGTCCAGCGTTACCGCTGCCGTCGTGGTCAAGCGCTCGGCGGTGATGCCGGCTTCGCCCAATTGGGCCGACAACGCCATCGTGAAGCAGCCGGCATGCGCTGCAGCGATCAATTCCTCGGGGTTGGTCCCGGGCTCATTCTCGAAGCGCGTCGTGAATCCGTAGCGCGTATCGGAAAGGATGCCGCTTTGGGTGGTGATCATTCCTTTTCCATCTTTGAGACCGCCGGTCCAGGCGGCTGTAGCAGTACGTTTCATTTCTTCTCCTCTATTCGATAGGAATCAGGTTTATCAACGCATTTGTCAGCGCCTTTTGCGCCGGCGCGGCTTGGGAGGGACCAGCGCATCCGCCCAAAAATCGGCGACCGCTTTCGTTCCCTGAGCCATGGCGGAAGCCATCTGCCTTCTTGCATGCGCGGTTGCCTTGCCTCGTGCCGCACCGGCGACCGCATTGGCTCCGCTCAGCCACATGCTGAGGAAAGGATTCTTGCGCAGCCAAGGGTTCTTCATGCTTTCCTCCTTTTCAACACGAAGCGAATGCTTTCGACAGAAAAGAACCCCGGCCGTGCATGCGCAACAACGAAGCACGCATAAAGTTTGCGGCGGATCAAATCACTTGTTATGCTGTCAAGGCCATTCAAGAAGTGGCTGATACTGCCGAAATAGTGACTGAGGGAGCCGCCAAGCCGTTGCGGTTCCCATTGGGAGAAGATGAATGGATGAAAAGCGCGTAGAAGAAGTCATGCGCTGGGCGAAGGACCTCCGCAGGCAAAACGGAGGCGATGCTCCGGAGTGGGCAACCTACAGGAAGCAGGTGTTTTCACGCCTCGGATATCCGCCCGGCTCGAATCCGGCCATGCCCGAGGAATATACCTACGTTTACCACCGCATCAAGGGACTGAGCCACGCCGAGGCCCTTGCGCGCCTCGACCCTGCGACGCCGACACGCAACGTCGTCCGCAAGCCCGTACAAAAAGCCGAAGAGAAGTGGTGGAAGTTCTGGTAAGCGAAACTGCTGTTCCGCCCCTCACTTGACTCAACCTGGACTGTCGAATTGACGTCAGTCCGGGTAGCCTGTCCCCGTAAAGACCCG
>DASVLM010000342.1:0-2715 GCA_036384875.1 Noviherbaspirillum sp. | reverse complement strand
TCGTAGGTCGCGGTACGCAAGTCCGCGCCGATTCGTTCCGACACCAGCGCGAGAATGTAAGTCTTGGCCCAGCCGAGCCCCCACGCAAACAGCGCCGAAGCGAGCAGGCCGGCGAGGTAGAGGCCAGCCAGTTTCACATTGATGGGCGCGCCGTTCTGGTAGGGAATCAGCACGTTGTCCATCAGCGGCATGGTGAGGTAGGGCGGAATCAGGTGCGCCGCCGTGCCGAGCAGTGTCAGCAGGAAACCGGCGAGCAGTTGTCCGCGATATGGGCGCGCGAATCGCCACAAGCGGAACAGCGTCCAGGTCGATGGCGGCGTGTAGATTTCCTTGGTGCAGACAGGGCATTCGTCGGAGTCGGGCGGCAGCGGCGCCTTGCAGCTTTCGCATACCGGCTGCTCCGGCGGAAGCACTTCGGTTCCGGCGGCGAGCGCATTGCGGTAGGCATCGAAATGCTCAATGACTCGCAGTGCGGAAGGATTGCGTCCGAGCGTGTAGCGCCACCACGCCAGACGGCCCGAGCCGTCGTGGAGTTCGAGGCTGCCGACACCTGCGTGATCGAAATGCACGAGCTTGAGGTCGGGCCGAAGCGACCAGGACGACCATTCTTTTGTGCCGGGCGATTTCGCCAGCAGGCGCTTTTCAGTGACCACGAGAATGCCCGGCGCAAAGCGCAGGCTGGTATCGAGGTCGACTTCCACGAAGGCCAGCGTCTTTTCATTCGCTGCAAGTTGCTTCTGCAACTCGGCTTGCCAGGATTCGGGAAAGGGATGACTGGATGACAACATGAAGAATTCGGTATTGTGTGGAGCGGTCCCGGCTTGCGGGCGGACAGGGCTGCGATCGAGGTAATTGCGGTAAACCACAATGCGCGAGGCAAAACAGCAACTTATAGTGTTGTTTGCCCGACGCTGTCAACAATCAGTGAGTCTGACATACTATATTCTCGGTCAGAAAATTTCTTCTGCACGTAAACCAAACGTGTTGCCGTGCGTTATCACGGTTTATGTTTTTTCAATTCGCTTCGTCGAGCACAAGCCCTGCAAGCTTCAACCATGAATAAAAAATACATTGACATTATCAATGTGATATCGCTCCGTGGGCCCAACATCTGGACCTATCGCTCCGTCATCGAAGCCTGGCTCGACATAGGCACTCTCGAAGATTCTCCCTCCAACACGATTCCCGGTTTTTACGAACGCCTCACTGCCTGGTTGCCCGGCCTGGTCGAGCATCATTGCGGCGTCGGCGAACGCGGCGGTTTCCTGCAGCGTCTGCAGGAAGGCACCTGGGCCGGCCACGTGCTTGAGCACGTGATGATCGAGTTGCAGAACCTCGCCGGCATGCAGACCGGCTTCGGCCAGACGCGAAGCACTTCGGTGCGCGGCGTGTACAAGATGGCGGTACGCGCGCGGCACGAGGAAGTCAGTCGCGTCGCACTATATGCCGGACGCGACCTGGTAATGGCGGCGATCGACGACCAGCCTTTCGACGTCGCCAGCACCGTGAGCAAGTTGCGCGACATGGTCGATTCGCTCTGCCTCGGCCCGAGCACCGCGTGCATCGTCGACGGTGCCACCGACCGCAAGATTCCTTCCATTCGCCTCAACGACGGCAACCTCGTCCAGCTCGGCTACGGCTGCTGCCAGCATCGCATCTGGACGGCAGAAACCGACCGCACCCCGGCGATTGCCGAAAGCATTTCCAGCGACAAGGACCTGACCAAGCGCCTGCTGCAATCCTGCGGCGTACCGGTGCCCGAAGGGCGCATCGTGAAAAGCCCCGAGGATGCCTGGGAAGCGGCGGAAGATATCGGCACGCCGGTCGTGGTCAAGCCGTCCGACGCCAACCATGGACGCGGCGTGTCGGTCGACCTGAATACCCGGCCGGAAGTCGAGGCTGCCTGGAAGCTTGCTGACGCAGAAGGCAGCGAAGTCATCGTGGAGCGCTTCGTGCGTGGCGATGAGCATCGCCTGCTGATCGTCGGCGACAAGCTGGTCGCCGCCACGAAGGGCGAGATCGCTACTGTCACCGGCGATGGCGTCTCCAACGTCACGCAGTTGATCGACACCCAGATCAATACCGACCCGCGTCGCGGCGAGCACGAGGATTTCCCGCTCAGCCTGATCACTTACGAAGAAGACCCCACCGTGCTGCTGGTGCTGGAGCGCCAAGGGTTCAAGCCCGATTCCGTGCCGCCGGCAGGCAAGGTGGTGCTGATCCAGAGCCGCGGCAATCTTGCTTTCGATTGCACCGACGACGTGCATCCCGAAGTTGCCGCCGCCGCCGCGCTGGCCGCGCGCATTGTCGGGCTGGACATTGCCGGCGTCGACCTGGTGGCGCAGGACATTTCCCGTCCGCTGGAAGAGCAGGGCGGCGCCATTGTCGAAGTCAATGCTGGTCCCGGCCTGCTGATGCACCTGAAGCCTGCCAGCGGCAAGCCGCGCCCGGTGGGACGCGCGATCGTCGATCATCTGTTTGCCGAGGGCGAAAGCGGCCGCATTCCCATCATTGGTGTTTCCGGCAGCCACGGCAAGACCATGGTCGCCCGCCTCGTGGCGCGCCTGATGCACCTGCATGGCTGGTATGTCGGCGTGGCCTGCAGCGACGGCCTGTATTTCAACGAGCGTCCGATCGAGAAGTCGGACTGCGCCAACTGGGCCTCCGGCCATCGCGTGCTGGTGAACCGCGCGGTGGAAGCAGGCGTGTTCGAAC
>DASVLM010000341.1:0-3363 GCA_036384875.1 Noviherbaspirillum sp. | reverse complement strand
CGATACGGCGCTCGACTACGGCTTGTTGAAGAAGATGATGCCCGATACCAAGCTGTCGATGGCGGCCAATCTCTTGGTGTTGCCCAATATCGAGGCGGCCAATATTTCGTACAACCTGTTGAAGACTGCCGCAGGCAACGGGATTGCGGTCGGGCCCATCCTGCTCGGTTGTGCCAAGCCGGTGCATATCCTGACCTCGTCGGCGACGGTGCGCCGGATTGTGAACATGACGGCCTTGTGCGTGATGGATGCGGTGGCGCAGAGATAGGGCGTTAGCGCCGACGAAAAAGGCTTGCCGCGGCAAGCCTTTTTTGCAAGTGCTTCGATAAACGCGTCAAATGACCGCGACTTCCTCTTTCGGCCTTTCGTTTGCCACAGTTGCGTGGTCCGCGCTTGTATCGCGAAAGGGTACGAACCACGAAACAAGAAACGACGGAATGGTCGCGAACATGACCCAGATGAAGAAATGCTTGTAGCCAAGGGCATCGCTGACAACGCCGCTGATAGACGATGGGATCAGCATGCCGAGCTGCATCAGGGCCGTCGCGAAAGAATAGTGCGCCATCTTGTAGGGGCCGGGAGCAATTTGCTGCATCATGTAGAGCTGCAAGCCGACAAAGCCGACGCCGTAACCAAAGTATTCAAAGGAGAGGGCGATGGTGATGACGGTTTGGTCCGTCGGCTGGGACAGCGCCAATCCAAGATAGACAAAGAATGGAAGATTGAAGGCAGCGCATAGAACCATCATTGATTTGCGCAAGCCGCGGTCTGCGGCGAAGTAGCCGGCGGCCATCGAGCCGAGAATCAAGGCAAGCGGAGGGAACACGCCGTACATGATGCCGACATCTTCGGTCGAAAGGCCGAGTCCGCCAACATCTCGCCCAGCGCGCAGGAAAAGCGGCGCGATTTTTAGTGCCTGCCCTTCGGCGAAGCGGTAGATGATGAGAAAGGCGATGCCCCACCAGACATATTGCTTCTTGAAAAAGGTCACGAAAATGTTGGCAAAGTCCGTCACATTTTGTTCCATGGTAGCCGCTTTGGCCTTCCTACGGCTATCCGGCAGAAAGCGCATATGCCATAAGGCCAAGGCCACCAAAATAGCGCCGAAGCTGCACATCACGATAGTCCAGGCGGGCACGATACCGTAAATCTTTTCGAGCCGCCCGGCGATCCAGACGAAAAGACCTTGGCTCAATATCTTGCCGACGTTATAGAAAGCACCCTGCCAACCGACGTATTCAGCTTGACGTTTGTCGTCGAGTACATTGAGATAGATTCCGTCGGCTGCCGTATCGTGTATCGCCGAGTTGAAGGCAGCCAGACACAGGAAGATCAGGGTCCAGGTGAAAAAGTTGGCTGATCCGAGGGAGAGGGCAAGCAGGCCGAACGCGATGCCGGCGCCGAATTGCGTTGCGACGACGAACAATTTTTTTGACGGGAACATCTCTATAAGCGGACCCCACAGAGGCTTGAGCGCCCAAGGCACCGTCATCATTCCCGTGAACAAAGTGATTTGCGCGTCGGTCAGTTTCATGCTTTTGTACATCAGCACAGAGACGACGTTAACAATTACGAAAGGCAAGCCTTCGGCGGTGTAAAGGGTGGGCACCCACTTTGCCGGGTGTTTGATGGTCGATTCTGACATATGGGAACGTGATTAGCCCAGAATGAAGGTTCCATGTGATGCTAATTGACGATTGCATGGGCTGCAAGTGGTTTTGAATAATTGATACCAATATAATACCAAAAAGGGATTGGGTTCCCTGTTTCTATTAGGTATTGTCAAAGGCGGCGCGAATGCCACAATGAGCAATAATCCAAAGTGGTATTGCCACTTAAAGGCGGGGTAGAAGCTACTTCCTGACCGGCACCCGCCCGGTCTGCACCAGCGGCGCGGCGCGCACGCAATGCGCCAGTTGGTCGTCGAAGAAGATATGCGGCTTGAACGCGGCCAGCACGTCCGATTTGGCCACACCGCCCATGAAGAAGGTTTCGTCTATCACCACATCCCAGGCGCGCAGCGTGCGGATCACGCGCTCGTGTGCCGGCGAGGAGCGTGCCGTCACCAAGGCCGTGCGGAGCGGCACCGCGCGGCCGTCGGCGTTCTTGAAATTCTTTTGGATGAACGACAAAGCTTTCAGCAGGCGCGCAAACGGGCCGTCGGTCAGCGGGCGTTGGGCGTTTTCGCTTTCGTGCTTTTCGAAGGCTTCGATCCCTTGCTCTTGATAGATGCGCTCCGATTCGTCAGAGAAGATCACGGCGTCGCCGTCGAAGGCGATGCGGATCTGATCCAGTTCGGCCAGCGCGTTGTCCGGTTTCTGGTATAACAGGGCGGCCGCCACGTTGGCGTTGATCGCGGCTTGCACGTCGTCTTCATGGAGCGAGAGGAACAGGCTGACGTTGAAGGCTTCGAGGTAGGGCGCCAATGAGGCGCCGCCCGAAAGCGCCGCGCGCGTGATATCGAGGTCGTAGTGCTTGATCGAATTGAAGATGCGCAGCGAAGTCTCGGACGAATTGCGAGACATGATGACGACCTCAACCAGGCGCGTTTCCACCAGCGTATTCAACTTCAGCAAGGCGCGCACCAAAGCGAAGCCGCGGCCCGGCTTCAGGATTTCGGATTCGTTGTCGAGCTGGTGGCGACGATAAGCGTCCAGCCCTTCGTTGCGGAAGATTTCTTCCTCGGTTTCGAGGTCGAACAGGGCGCGCGAGGAAATGCCGATGACCAGCAGGTTGTCGAGCGAGAAGGGCATGGGTTTGAGGTCTCCGCGTGAACGCTATCGTGTGGGGTGATTGTAGCGCAGAGCAGTGAAAATGCCGTCCGATATCGGCGGCGCGGGCGCGCAAAGGCGGCGTATGCTCGGCCGAGCGATGGCGTGCAGCTTGTTTCAGATATGGGCGCCGCGATGGTGCCGAACCCATGCGGCTTGCCGACGAAATTTGCCAGGTCGTTTCAGTTGACTAGCAAGCGGCGGCCTTGTGCCGGTGCCGTAAGCGTCGCTTGCCCTGTGCGTGGCAAGGCAGGCGCATTGTGGCGGCGGGTTTGCTCCGACTTCCCCAGCATGAAGACATTCACACCGTCTTCCAAATGCATTGCCTGCCGCTCCAGATGAAATGCGCCTTCTGCCGTCTGCTCGACGAGCCCCGCGTTGCGTTCGGTCAGTTGGGCAACCTGGGTCATCGCCGAATTGATGTTCTCGATTTCCTGGCTTTGCTCCCTGCTTGCGCGCGCGATTTCGGAAACCGAATCCATCAATCTGTTCACCATGGATTCGACGCCATTCATCGATGCCCCGGCCGCGGCGGCAACTTCTTCCACATCCGATATCGCTTGCCCCGAATTGGTCAGCAGGCGCTTGATTT
>DASVLM010000340.1:0-3769 GCA_036384875.1 Noviherbaspirillum sp. | reverse complement strand
CGAGAAGGGCGACGAAACCGTTGGCACCGGCATGGTGGGCGCACCGGCATGCGGCGACGTGATGAAGCTGCAAATCAAGGTTGGCACCAACGGTGTGATCGAAGATGCGAAGTTCAAGACCTACGGTTGCGGTTCGGCGATCGCGTCGTCTTCGCTCGTGACCGAATGGGTCAAGGGCAAGACGCTGGACGAAGCGATGTCGATCAAGAATACGCAGATCGCGGAAGAGCTGGCCCTGCCGCCGGTGAAGATCCACTGCTCGATTCTCGCCGAAGACGCCATCAAGGCTGCGGTCGAGGATTACAAGAAGAAGCACGGCGCCGAAGCGAAGGCAGCTGCCTGATTTGACGCCCCGGCATGCGGGGCAACTTCGAGAATATTGTTCGCATCATGGCAATTACATTGACCGAAAAAGCGGCAAAGCACATCAACCGTTACATGGAACGTCGCGGCAAGGGCATTGGCCTGCGTTTCGGCGTGCGTACTACAGGTTGTTCCGGCCTTGCCTACAAGCTCGAATATGTGGATGAAAGCGCGCCGGAAGACATGGTGTTCGAGTCGCACGGCGTGAAGATCTTCGTCGATCCGAAAAGCCTGTCGTATATCGACGGCACCGAACTCGACTTTGCGCGCGAGGGGCTGAACGAAGGCTTCAAGTTCAACAATCCGAACGTGAAGGACGAGTGCGGTTGCGGCGAAAGTTTCCGCATCTGAGCAAGTTCGCCCCGAGGGGATGAACTTCAAACAAGCCTGTTGAAGCATGAACAGGCTTTTGTTTTAGATAGCCATGCAAAACCATTTCGAACTTTTCCACTTGCCGCAGCGCTTCGCGATCGATATGGAAGCCTTGGACAAGGCTTATCGCGAAGTCCAGAGCCGTGTGCATCCGGACAAGTTCAGCAGCGCCACCGATGCCGAAAAGCGCGTCGCGATGCAGTGGGCGACACGCGCCAACGAAGCCTACCAGACGCTGAAGAATCCCTACAAGCGTGCTGCCTATCTCTGCGAATTGAACGGGATCGATCTGCAGGTGGATTCGAATACCTCGATGCCGGGCGACTTCCTGATGCAGCAAATAGAATGGCGTGAAGCGCTTGATGATGCCAAGGGAACAAAGAATATCGCTGCATTCGAAGTGCTTGCCGACGAAGTACAGGCTGCACGCAAGGCGGAAGTCGCACACATTGGCGAATTGCTCGATCAGAACGATTTCACCTTGGCGGCTGCAAGCGTCCGCAAGCTGATGTTTCTCGAAAAATTCGCCGACGAAGTCGCGCACATCATCGATCACATGGAAGAATAACGTCGCTGCCCGGGAGGCAAGGCGGCGGTAACATAACCAAGACAATCAATGGCTCTCCTGCAAATATCCGAACCCGGGATGTCGACGGCGCCGCACCAGCGAAGACTGGCTGTGGGCATCGACCTTGGCACCACCAATTCTCTGGTTGCGACTGTACGCAACAGTATTCCGGAAGTGTTGAGCGACGAGGAAGGACGCGCGCTGCTGCCGTCCATCGTTCGCTATCTGCCGAACCGCTACGCAGAAATCGGATACAAGGCGCAGGCAGCGCAGACCGTCGACCCGAGGAACACCATTGTTTCCGTAAAGCGTTTCATGGGGAGGGGCTTGAAAGATATCGCTTACGCCGAGAACCTGCCCTACGACTTCGTCGACGCACCGGGGATGGTGCAGTTGAAGACTGTCGCAGGTATCAAGAGCCCGGTGGAAGTGTCCGCCGAAATACTCGCCACCTTGCGCCAGCGTGCTGAAGATGCCTTGGGCGATGACTTGGTCGGTGCGGTCATTACCGTGCCGGCGTACTTCGACGATGCGCAACGCCAGGCGACGAAGGATGCAGCCAAGTTGGCCGGTCTCAACGTTCTGCGCCTGCTGAACGAGCCGACTGCGGCGGCAATTGCATATGGCCTCGACCACGGTTCCGAAGGCATCTATGCAGTGTATGACCTCGGCGGTGGTACGTTCGACATATCCATCCTCAAGCTGAGCAAGGGAGTGTTCGAAGTGCTTGCGACGGGCGGCGATTCGGCGCTCGGCGGCGATGACTTCGATCATCGCCTGATGTGCTGGATGATCGAACAAGCCGGTCTCGCTCCACTGTCGGACGAAGACATGCGCATCCTGATGGTAAAGGCGCGCGAAGTGAAGGAGTTACTCTCCACGCAAGCCGAGACGCATGTCGATGCCGTCCTGAACTCCGGGGAAGAGGTGCATCTGAGCTTGAGCGCCGCGACATTTGCGCAGATTACGCAACATCTTGTCGCAAAGACGATTACGCCGACCCGCAAGGCGTTGCGTGATGCGGGTCTTGCGGTGGAAGATGTCGACGGTGTCGTCCTTGTGGGCGGCGCTACGCGCATGCCGCATATCCGCAAGGCCGTCGGTGAATTTTTTAAGACGACACCGCTCGCAAATATCGATCCCGACAAGGTAGTTGCGCTTGGCGCGGCAATCCAGGCGAATTTGCTGGCGGGTAATCGCGCTGCGGGTGACGACTGGCTGCTGCTGGATGTGATCCCGTTATCGCTCGGCATTGAAACGATGGGTGGTCTGGTGGAGAAAGTCATCCCGCGCAACTCGACCATCCCCTGCGCGCGTGCGCAGGAGTTCACCACGTTCAAGGACGGCCAGACTGCCATGGCGATCCATGTGGTGCAGGGTGAGCGGGAACTGGTCAGCGATTGCCGTTCTCTCGCGCGATTCGAATTGCGTGGTATCCCGCCAATGGCGGCGGGTGCGGCACGTATCCGCGTGACTTATCAAGTGGATGCAGACGGTTTGCTCTCGGTGTCGGCACGCGAGCAACGGTCAGGCGTCGAGTCCTCGATTGCGGTGAAACCATCCTATGGTCTTGGCGATGACGAAATCGCGCGCATGCTGCAGGATTCCTTCTCGTCCGCCGACACAGACATGAAGTTGCGTGCCCTGCGCGAACAGCAAGTCGAGGCGGAGCGCATCATATTGGCTACATTGTCCGCGCTGGATGCCGATGGCGATCTATTGACGCAGCAGGAGCATGCGCAGGTCATGGCGTTGATAGACACCGTTCGGCACCAAGCCAGTGGAGAGGACCATGCTGCCATCAAGGCTGCCGTCGAAGCGCTGGCCGAGGGAACGGAAGAATTCGCTGCGCGCCGCATGGATCGCAGCGTGCGCGCCGCACTGGCCGGCAAGAAACTGGATGAAGTGGCGTAATCGCGGCTTCGCACGATTCAACAACTCAAAGGTAAAACTGTGCCCCAAATCGTTGTACTTCCCCACGCTACGCTTTGTCCCGAAGGCGCGGTGATCGAAGCTCCCGCCGGAAAGACGCTCTGCGACGCGCTGCTTGATAGTGACATCGAGATCGAACACGCTTGCGAGAAGTCTTGCGCATGCACGACCTGCCACGTCGTCATACGCGAAGGCTATGAAACGCTGCAGGATCCGGAGGAAAAGGAAGAGGATTTGCTGGACAAGGCCTGGGGGCTGGAGGCGACTTCCCGTCTGTCATGCCAGGTTGTGCTGGGCGATGATGATCTTGTTGTCGAAATTCCGAAGTACACCATCAATCAGGTCAGCGAAAACCATTGAACGGAGGGACGCAACATGAAATGGGTGGATATCGCGCAAATCGCCGAAGCACTGTATGACAAGTTTCCTGAGGTCGACCCTTTGACCGTTCGTTTCACCGAGCTGCATAACTGGGTGTGCGAGCTGGATGGTTTTGATGACGATCCGCATCGTGGCGGAGAGAAAGTGCTGGAA
>DASVLM010000339.1:0-15275 GCA_036384875.1 Noviherbaspirillum sp. | reverse complement strand
TCGACACCTGTGATACGGCCGTCGCGGATGAAGACGGCGTCGTCGGCTTCCGCGAGCACCTGCGGGTCGTGCGAGGAAAACACGAAGGAGACGTTGTGCTCGCGCTGCATCTTGCGCATCAGTTCGATGATGGCGGCGCCGGTGTGGCTGTCGAGATTGGCGGTGGGCTCGTCGGCCAGCACGAGCTTCGGTGCGGGCGCCAGCGCGCGGGCGATCGCCACGCGCTGCCGCTGGCCGCCGGAGAGCTGCCCCGGGCGGTTGTTCGCACGGTCCGCCAGTCCTACCGCATCCAGCAGCGCCAGCACGCGTTCGCGCCGCTTGCTGGCTGGCACGCCGGCCAGTACCAGCGGATATTCCACGTTCTCGTAAGCGGTAAGCACCGGCAGCAGGTTGAAGTTCTGGAAGATGAAGCCGAGGTGGCGCGCGCGGAAGTCCGACAGCGCATCGTCCGACATCTTCAGCACATCCTGCCCCGCCACCGTGATCGCGCCGCTGTCCGGCTTGTCGATGCAGCCGATGATGTTGAGCAGCGTGGTCTTGCCGCTGCCCGAGGGGCCGGAAATCACGGTGAAGCAGTTGGGACGGATATCGAGGTTGATGTCGGCCAATGCCGGCACATCGACGGCATCGAGATGATAGGTCTTGCCGACTTGCTTCAGGACGACTGGATGCATGACGACGCTCTTTCTTGAAGTGGAAAAATCGTTGTCAATATAACCAAGCCGGCCGCTGCCGGCGAGGATTTTGCGACGAAATGCCGCCGGCGGTGACGAAATGCAGGAATCAGGTAGCGGCTTGCGCGAGATATTGAACCCGAGAACGGCCTCCGGATACTGCGCTGCGTCAAAGCGGTGACGACGGGGAGGAATAGTGTGTCTTTTACTACGCCGACCCCATGGAGGAACCAACATGAGCACCTTGAGCAAAATCGCACTTGGAATGATGGGCCAGCTGCGTCCGAGGCCTGCCTTGGGGCATGCCGAAACCGCCATCGCGTTACCGGAGCCGGACAAGCACGGCGGATTGCCTTTGATGGATGCCTTTGCCCGGCGCCGATCGTCGCGCGAGTTTGCGCCCGATGCGTTGCCTTCGCCCTTGCTGTCCGGCCTGTTGTGGGCCGCCTTCGGCGTAAACCGCGATGACGGCAGCCGCACCGCGCCGACGGCCTTGAACGCACAGGAAATCGATGTGTTCGTGGCGCTGCCCGACGGTGCCTATCGCTACGATGCTGCGGGGAATGCATTGCAGCTGGTCGCCGGCAGCGATCTGCGGCGCGTGACTGGCTACCAGGATTTTGTGGACGATGCGCCGCTCGACCTGGTTTATGTCGCCGACCATTCACGCATGGGCCGCGTTCCGGTGGGCCAGCGCGAAGCGTATGCGAACGTGGCGGCGGGCGCCATCGCGCAGAACGTCTACCTGTTCTGCGCCGGCAACAACCTCTCCACCGTCATCCGCGCCTGGATAGACCGTTCCGCCATCGCCGATGCCCTCGGGCTGACGCACGACCAGCAGGTATTGCTGTCGCAGACGGTCGGCTATCCGAAGGCGCTGCACTGAGGTGCTGCACCAACTGCCTCAGATGGTCTGATCCATCTCCATCGACGGGCAACAGCTGTCGTCCTGCTGCCGGCGCACGACCTTCGCCGGCACGCCAGCCACCGTGCTGTGCGGCGGTACCGGCTTCAAGACCACGCTGCCGGCCGCCACCTTGCTCATCGTGCCGATTTCAATGTTGCCGAGGATTTTCGCGCCGGCGCCGATCATCACGCCGCTGCGGATCTTGGGATGGCGGTCGCCGTGTTCCTTGCCGGTGCCGCCCAGCGTCACGTTCTGCAGGATGGAGACGTCGTCCTCGATCACCGTGGTTTCGCCGATGACAATGCCGGTGCCATGGTCCAGCATCACACCCGAGCCGATGCGCGCTGCCGGGTGAATGTCCACCGCAAACGCCAGCGATGCCTGGCTGGCCAGCGCGAACGCCAGCTCCTTGCGTCCGCTGCGCCACAATGCATGCCCCACGCGATGCGCCTGCAAGGCTTGATATCCTTTTAGATTCAGCACGACATGCAGCAAGTCGGTGCAGGCCGGATCGCGCTCCTTGACCGCCGCGAGGTCGCGCGTGGCATGCTGCATCGCGCTTTCGTCAGATTCCAGCACGCGCTGCATCAGCTCTTGCAGCACCGGCTCCGGCAAGTCTTCCGATGCCATGCGACGCGCCAATACTGACGCGAGGATGGCGGCCGGGCCGGCATGACGCAGAACGAGCTGCTGCATGCGGCGCAACAGCAGCGGCTCGCGGCGCGAGACGTCGAGCGCGGTGTCGCGCACCTGCTGCCAGACGGCGTGGCCGAACATGCCGCCCTCCGCCGCTTCCGTCTGCACGCCATGCAGTGGCACCAGCGGCACGGCGGGAGTGCGTGCCGGCTGGCGATCGAGGCTGTTCATGTTTTCATCTCCTGTGGAACGGCGTTCACCGCCCAAAAACAAAATGGCCGCAGGTTTTACGCTGCGGCCATCGGAATCTGTCGAATAGGCGTGTGCTAGTCGGCAAGCCCCGCAGGCCGCCAACGGCAACATTCAATGATCGCGGAAACAACAACCGGGTTCATGAGTCCAATTCTTTCTTGATATCAGGAAAACGCATATGCTTAAGCGTTTTCCGGCGAAGTCGGATCAATTAAATCACATTTCTCCAAGCCTCACAGCACATGGCCGCACGCATAGGACTGATTTCCGATACGCACGGACTGGTGCGCCCCGAAGCCCGCATCGCGCTGGCGGGCGTGGACCATATCATTCACGCCGGCGACATTTGCGACGACCGTGTGCTGGCGGAACTCGGTCAGATCGCGCCGGTGACGGCGGTGCGCGGCAACAACGACCGCGGCGCCTGGGCCGGTGCGCTGCCGGAACGAGACACGGTGGAGATCGAGGAAGTGCGCATCCACATCGTGCATGACATCGCCGACCTCGACATCGACCTGCAGGCCGACAACGTCAAGGTGGTCATCACCGGCCATTCGCACCGGCCGCTGGTGAAGATGGAAGGGAGCGTGCTGTTCGTCAATCCGGGCAGCGCGGGTCCGCGCCGCTTCAAGCTGCCGATCTCGCTCGGCTTTTTGGAGATTGCCGGCGGCAAGGTGAAAGCACGGTTGCAGACGCTGGAAGTGGATTGACGCGGCCGCGCTTCGGCGTGCCGATGTGCTGGTCAGTAGTCGGTAGACCCGGCCGTGGCGCCGCCCTTGGCATCTGCTGCACCCGTCATCGACAAGGCCACCGCTTCCGCCACCTTGATGCCGTCCACGCCGGCCGACAGGATGCCGCCCGCATAGCCTGCGCCCTCGCCTGCAGGGAACAGGCCTTTCACGTTCACGCTCTGGAAGTTGTCGCCGCGCCGGATGCGGATCGGCGACGAGGTGCGCGTTTCAACGCCGGTAAGCACCGCGTCGCGCATGGCGTAGCCTTTGATCTGCCGGTCGAAGAACGGGATCGCCTCGCGCATCGCGGCAATGGCGTAATCGGGCAAGGCAGGCGCGAGGTCGGTGAGATGCACGCCGGGCTTGTAGGACGGTTGCACCGAGCCGAATTGCGTCGATGCCTTGCCTTCCAGGAAATCGCCGACCAGCTGGCCGGGCGCATCGTAATTGCCGCCGCCCATCGCAAAGGCGCGCGATTCGAGTTCGCGCTGGAAATCGATGCCGGCGAGCGGATGTCCGCCGTCAACCTGCCCGCCGAAATCCTTCGGGTCGATGCCGACCACGAAGCCGCTGTTGGCATTGCGTTCGTTGCGCGAATACTGGCTCATGCCGTTGGTGACCACGCGCCCCGGCTCCGAGGTCGCAGCCACCACCGTGCCGCCGGGGCACATGCAGAAGCTGTAGACGGTGCGGCCCGCCGCAATTCCGTGCTCGGCGTGATGCACCAGCTTGTAATCCGCCGCACCCAGCAGCGGATGGCCGGCGAACTTGCCGAAGCGCGCGCGATCGATCACCGATTGCGGATGCTCGATGCGAAAGCCGATCGAAAACGGCTTGGCCTCGATGTAGACGCCGCGCTCGTACAGCATCTGGAAAGTGTCGCGCGCGCTGTGGCCGACGGCGAGCACGACGTGGTCGGTGGCGAGATGTTCGCCGTTCTCCAGCGTTACGCCGCGAATCTGTTTGCCTTCCGGGCCTTCCTCGATATCGATGTCGACCACCTTGCTCTCGAAGCGGAACTCGCCGCCGAGCGCGGTGATGGTTTCGCGCATCGCTTCCACCATCTTCACGAGGCGGAAGGTGCCGATGTGCGGCTTGCTGACGTACAGGATTTCCTCGGGCGCATGCGCTTTCACGAATTCGGTCAGCACCTTGCGGCCGTAATGCTTCGGGTCCTTGATCCCGCTGTGCAGCTTGCCGTCGGAAAAAGTGCCCGCGCCGCCCTCGCCGAACTGCACGTTGGATTCGGGATTGAGTTCGCGCTTGCGCCACAAGCCCCAGGTGTCCTTGGTGCGCTCGCGCACCACTTTGCCGCGTTCGAGGATGATGGGCCGGAAGCCGCTCTGCGCAAGGATCAGCGCAGCAAAAATGCCGCAGGGCCCGAAGCCGATGACAACCGGGCGCTTCTTCACCTCGGCAGGGGCCTGCGCGACGAACTTGTAGCTGGTGTCGGGCGTGATGCCGACATGCGGCACGCCTTGCAGCTTCGCCAATACCTGCGCTTCGTTCTTCACCTCGACGTCGAGCGTGTAAACCAGCGTGATCGCGTTCTTGCGCCGCGCGTCGTAGCCGCGCCGGAAAATCGCATAGCCGAGCATGTCTTGCGGCGCGATCTTCAGGCGAGCAAGGATGGCGGCCTTCAGATCGGCTTCGGGATGGTCGAGCGGGAGGATGACGTTCGTCAGTCGCAGCATGTGCGTAGGGGAAAGACTCGGAGGAAGGGCGCTATTTTACCCCACGCCGCATGCCGGCGACCCGTGAAACGAAACGTGCCGCACAAGGCGGCACGCAGGGTGAAGCGAGGAAACGACGAGAGGAAACGACGATCAGCCGGCGCGATACTGGTCGCGCAGGCTCTTCACCTGGTCGTGGTTGTGCAGCACACCCTGGTACTGCTTCTCGACCACGGTACGAATGTCGCCCGGCAGGTTCTTTTCAAGCGCACGGCGATAGCTGGACACCGCGACATCCTCGCCGCGCTCGCACTCCTTGAGCACGGCCTTGTCGTCGTGGCCCATGATCGCCGATTTCACATCGAGCCAGCGGCGGTGGATGGCGCCGCCCAGCCCGCTGCTGGTTTCAGGGTCGCCGCCGTAGCTGCGCACCAGATCCTGCAACTCCCGCGCCGCCGCCGAGCAGCTCTGCGCGCGGTTGGCAAAGAAGGACTTCAGCGAGGGATCGCCGGTATCTTCGGCGCAGGTGCGGAAACCGTCCTCGCCATCCTTGCAGGTTTCGATCAGGTCGTTGAGTGTGGAAATGATTTCATCGTTGTTCATCACGTCTCCTTATTTGCCAGGACTGGTGCTGTTGGACGAACCCGAAGTACCCGACACTCCCGTGCCGCCGGTGCTGTTCTTGCTGCCCGAACTGCCGCTGGACGATGTGCTGGACGTACCCGAAGTGCCGGCCGCGCCCATCGACGCACCCGAAGTATTGCCGCTCGATTCCTCCTTCTTGACATCGCGCGCCATCGCCAGGTGCTGGTCGATCACCGGCATCAGCTTGCCGGCCAGCGCTTTCAGGTCTGCATCTTTCGCCTTGCTCTCGATTTTCGCGAGCAGCTGGTGTGTCTTCTTGTGGTCGGAAAGACCGCCGCGCGACATGTAGGTCTTGTCGAGCTTTTCGCCTTCCATCGCGGAAAGCAGTTTCATTTCGGCCTTGTGCTTCAAGTCGGGCTCGGTCGGCAGCTTCACGTTCTTCTGCTGCGCGAGCTGTTCCAGTTCCTGTTGCGCCTGGGTGTGATCGTCGATCATCTTTTGCGCGAACTGCTTCACCTGGTCGTTCTGCGTCTTGCCCATCACCAGCTTGGCGGTTTCGATCTCGGACAGGTTGGCCTTGGCCAGGTCGTCCATCATGTTCTTGTCGGCGTGGCTCACGCTGCTGGCGGAAGCATGCGCGCCGGAGGTCGAACTGCCGGAAGACGAGGTGCTGGAATCGGAAGGCATGCCGCTCGACGAACGGATGCTGGGCGACTGCGGGGTTTGCGACGATTGGGCATACACGCTGCCGGCGCCAAACATCATCGCCAGCGCGGCAATCCCGATTGCGCGATTGATATTGTTGCTATGTGACATGTGGATTCTCCTTCTGGACATGGGTAAACGCCGGCGCAAGCGCCGGTGGAGCAGCCATTCAGGCAATGCGCGTGCCATGGCCGCTTTTGCAGGCGGCGCAGGAGGGGAATAAGCAACGAATGTACAAAGAATGTGCACCAGCGGGCGGACATGCCGCGAGGAATGCGGGAAAGCCTACCGACAGGCTGGAAAATTTACAGTGTATTCATCGCTTGCCGTGCGGATGCTTTTGAGGCGCGTCCTTCTTGTGAGGCACTTCCTTTTTTTGAGGCATGTCCTTGTCGGCTACGCCTACGCGGTCGATGCCGGTGCCCGGCGGATAATTATCATAGTAGTAATCGCCTTTGACCTGGATTACCCCTTCAGGCATCGTCCGTGCCTCGACAGGCTCCGTCCTCATGGCGCTTCTCATGAAATTGATCCAGATCGGCAACGCGAGTCCACCGCCGGTTTCCTTTTCGCCAAGGCTTCGTGGCTGGTCGAAACCGAACCACACCGCTGCCACGATCTTTGACTGATAGCCCACGAACCATGCATCGCGGGAGTGATTCGTCGTCCCCGTCTTGCCGGCGATGTCGGGGCGCTTCAACACCAGCGCAGGCTTGGCGGTGCCGTGTTTCACGACTTCCTTCAGCATGCTGTCCATGATGAAGGCATTGCGCTTGTCGATGACTCGCCTGGTTTCATCGCCTGCCTGCTCCGGCGCGGCGACGGACAATCGTTTGCCGGTCAGGTCGGTGATCTCGGAGATGATGTATGGCCTGACCCTGTAACCGCCGTTGGCAAATACGCCATAGGCGCTTGCCATCTGCAATGGAGTGGCAGCGCCGGTGCCGAGCGCCATGGTCACATTGGGGCGGTTCTTGTCGATGGAGAACCCGAATCGGGTTGCGTACTCGGTAGCGTACACAGGATCGATCCGGAGAAGAATGCGAACCGACACCATGTTCTTCGACTTTGCCAGGCCTTGGCGCATGGTGATCGGGCCGTCGTACGTACCGTCGTAGTTCTCCGGGCTCCAACGGCCGGCGCCGCCGGTCTGTTCATTGTCGAGATGAATCGGCGTGTCGGAGACAATGGTCGATGGAGACATGCCCCTTTCCAGCGACGCCGAATAGATGAAAGGCTTGAATGACGATCCAGGCTGGCGCCATGCCTGCGTGGCGCGATTGAACTTGTTGCGATTGAAATCGAACCCACCGACCATGGCGCGTATCGCACCATCCTCCGAGTTGACGGCCACCAAAGCCGACTCTACCTCCGGCATTTGCGTGATGAACCAGGCACCGTTTTTCTTGACCACGCGGATGATCGCACCGCGCTCCACTTTCGCTTTCCAGGGCGCGTCTTCCTTGAGCATGTCAGCGGCAAAGTTCAAACAGTCGCCGGTGATGGTGATTTTCTCGCCGGACGAAAGAACCGCTGTCACGATCAATGGAGACGCTTCCAGAACCGCCGCAGCATATATGTCATCGCTGTCCGGATGTTTTGTCAACTCATGCGCGATCGCGTGCTCGGCATCTTCCATCGAGGCCGGCAGTCGCATGTAGGCTTCCGGCCCGCGATAGGTTTGCTTCGCTTCGTAATTCATCACGCCCTGCCGCACTGCCTGGAACGCCGCATCCTGGTCCGATTTGTAGATCGTCGTGCGCACGACCAGGCCGCGTGTATAAGCTTCCTCGCCGAACTGCTCGTACATCAATTGCCGCACCATCTCGGCGACATACTGCGCATGCGGATCCGGTTTGCCGGCATTCTTGACGTCCAGCACCTCTGCCTTGGCCGCCTCATACTCTGTTTTCGTGATGTGGCCAAGCTGGTACAGGCGCAGGAGAATATATTTTTGCCGCACGCTGGCACGTTGCGGATTGGTTACCGGATTGTAGGCGGAGGGGGCCTTGGGCAATCCGGCCAGCATGGCTGCTTCGGCTGTCGTGATGTTCTCCAGCCGCTTGCCAAAGTAAATTTGTGCCGCAGCGCCAAACCCATAGGCGCGCTGTCCGAGATAAATCTCGTTCAGGTACAGCTCGAGGATTTGTTCCTTGCTCAGGTTCCTTTCGATCTTCCAGGCCAACAAGACTTCGTTGATTTTCCGTCTGAACGTCAGTTCCCTGGACAGGAAAACATTTCGGGCCACTTGCTGGGTAATGGTTGATGCCCCTTGCATCGAGTTGCCGAAGATGTTGGAGAACGCCGCACGCACGATGCCGAAGTAATCGACACCGCTGTGCTTGTAGAAGCGTTCATCCTCGATCGCCAGGATGCTTTTCACCAATATGTCAGGCACATCCTTGAGACTCACGAATTCGCGGTGCTCCTCTCCGAATTCGCCGATCAGGACATCGTCGGCGGTATAGACGCGCAGCGGTACTTTCGGCTGGTAGTGGGTCAGTGTCTCGACCGCAGGCAGGGATGAATAGGCGATAGCCAGCGAAATGATGGGTATCAGCAGGCAGATAGCGGCAAGCCATAGGCGGCCGGGCATCAATCCACGCATGCTGCGCATGAGCATGGAGAGGCGCAACTTCAGTGCGGCTCTCGCTTTGTCCCATTCAGGTTTAATGTTCGGCATACGCGTCAAGATGAAAATCAGTAAATAAAACCAATGCCACGGACGTGACCTCAAGCGGCGCACGAATGAAGACGTGGCATTAGCCGTTGTTACTTGATGAGTGGAAATTTATTGCGAATCGGTTCCAATACCGCCGATATCGGAATCGTCGAGGCAGAAAGTTCGGCCGCGTGAGAAGTGTTGGAGGCGTGAGAGCGAGTGACGCCGCACATGAAGCGCTGTGGCCTGTCGCGTACTGCCGTTGGCAGGAAGCCAACTGTTTTGCCGTGCTTTTCCATGTGCCGGCTTCGGCCAGCCGGCCCGGCGGTGCGGGCCGGCCGTTCAGGATGCAGTCTTACTTCTTGTAAAACCCGGTGGAAATGATCATGTCATCCATCTTCTCGAAGTAGGCCGACTTGAGCTGGATTTCCTTGGACACCGGATTGACCCATTTGTAATCGGTCCAGCCTTTGCCGGAGGCCGCCGCCTTCTCCACGATTTCCTTCATGAAGAACTTTCCGTCGGCATCCTTCAGATCGATGATGTCCTTGCCCACCAGCTTGGGCTGCGTGCCGTGCGCCATCACCACTGCCTTGGTCGACCACACGCTGACGTACAGGTCACGGTCGATGAACTGCCCCTTGCCGCTGTTCACTTCGGCGATGAGCTTGTCCTTGCCGTTCGCCTTGGCAAAGGCGACCGCCTTCTTCACCATCGCCTCCGCATCACTTGCCGTGCCCTGCTCCGCCGCCAGCGCGGGCGCGGTAAAAGCAAATGCAGCAGCGGCAACCATCAAACTTCCAAGCAATTTCGACATGCCAGTCTCCTAGTATTTGTAAATGTGTCATGACGTGTGCACCCGGGAATGGCCGTGTTACGCACTTCCCCGGCACGAATTCATCGTACGTCACCCTTGCTGTATGTCAATAATCTGCGCTGCACTTTGTCGCGGAAACGACAGGCGATGCGTTCGGCGGCAGCGATAATCCGCGACTCAAGCTGCTGCCAGCAGCGGCAATCTGCACCGGATTTGACCAAACGCATCGGCAAGCCCCGGCCCACCCGGCGTAAGCTTTGGACCCACGCATCACCCCGTACGACATTGCACCTGGAGATTCCCATGCCCGGCATTTACGACACCGGCCTCGATCGCAACGAAGCCAATTACGTCCCGCTCTCCCCGCTCAGCTTCATCGAACGCGCCGCCGCGGTCTATCCCGACCGGCTCGCCATCATTCACGGCGACATCCGCCGCACCTGGTCGCATACCTACGACCGCTGCCGTCAGCTCGCCTCGGCGCTCTCGCAAGCGGGCATCGGCCTTGGCGACACCGTGGCCGTCATGCTGCCCAACACGCCGCCGATGGTGGAAGCCCACTTCGGCGTGCCGATGTGCGGCGCCGTCCTCAATTCGCTCAACACCCGGCTCGATGCCGAATCCATCGCATTCATGCTCGACCACGGCGAAGCCAAGGCGGTGATCGTGGACCGCGAATTTGCGCCGGTGATCAAGAAGGCGCTCGCACTCTCCAGCCGCAAGCCGCTGGTGGTGGATGTCGACGACGCGCTCTACAGCGGCCCCGGCGAAGCGATCGGCACCATCGATTACGAAGCATTCCTTGCCGGCGGCGACAAGGATTACGCCTGGCAGCTGCCGGCGGACGAATGGCAGGCGATCTGCCTGAACTACACCTCGGGCACCACCGGCAATCCGAAAGGCGTGGTCTACCATCATCGCGGCGCGACGCTGAACGCGATCTCCAACATCCTCGAATGGGATCTCGGCAAGCACCCGGTGTATCTCTGGACGCTGCCGATGTTCCACTGCAACGGCTGGTGCTTCCCGTGGACCATCGCCGCGCGCGCCGGCGTGAACGTCTGCCTGCGCAAGGTGGACGCACCGCTCATCCTCGGCCTGATCCGCGAACACAAGGTCACCCATTACTGCGGCGCGCCCATCGTGCACAGTTTGCTGCTGACTGCGCCGGACGAGCTGAAGGCCGGCATCAATCATCGGGTGAAGGCGATGGTGGCGGGCGCCGCGCCGCCGGCATCGATGATCGAGGGCATGGAAAAGATGGGCTTCGACATCACCCACGTCTACGGCCTGACCGAGGTCTACGGTCCCGCCGCGGTATGCGTGAAGCACGAATCGTGGGACAGCCTCGACATCGGCGAACGCGCCCGCCTGAATGCGCGCCAGGGCGTGCGCTACCACCTGCAGCAGACCGTCACGGTGATGAACCCGGCGACCATGCAACCGGTGCCCGCCGACGGCGAAACCATGGGCGAAATCATGTTCCGCGGGAACATCACGATGAAGGGCTACCTGAAGAATCCGTCGGCCACCGAAGAAGCCTTCGCCGGCGGCTGGTTCCACACCGGCGACCTCGCGGTGATGAGTCCGGACGGCTACGTGAAGATCAAGGATCGCAGCAAGGACATCATCATCTCCGGCGGCGAAAACATTTCGAGCATCGAAGTGGAGGATGTGCTGTACCGGCATCCGGCGGTGGTCACTGCGGCGGTGGTTGCCAAGCCCGATCCGAAGTGGGGCGAAACGCCCTGCGCCTTCATCGAGCTGAAGCCGGGGGCGAACGTGACCGCGGAAGACATCATCGCGCATTGCAAGCAGCACCTCGCGGGATTCAAGGTGCCGCGCAGCGTGGTGTTCAGCGAAGTGCCGAAGACGTCCACCGGCAAGATCCAGAAGTTCGCGCTGCGGCAGCAGGTAAAGTCGACGGATGCGTTGAAGTAGGTTGCTGCCTGTAATTCAATTCGATGCGTGCAGCGTCGTCTTCACCAGTTTCACGAAGGCGGGGTCGGCGCTGCCCATCTTGTTGCTGCGGCCGACGATGCGTCCCTGGCTGTCGAGCAAGACCAGTACCGTGCTGTGATTGAACTCGCCGTCGGGCAGTTGCCGGTACTGGATTCCCAGCGCAGCGGCGAACTTGCGCACGCTGGCTGCATCGGTGCGGGCAAGCGTCCAGTGTTCCGCGTCGAGATGGTGTTTGCTCGCGGTGTCTTGCAGGGCCTTGGCATCGTCGCGCGCAGGGTCGAAGGTCACCAGCATGGTACCCAGCCGTGCGCGCTCATCCGCCGTCAGCTTCTGCGTGGTGAGCTGGATCGTCTCGACCAGCATCGGGCATACGAACTGGCACGAGGTGTAGAACATGCTGACGATCATCGGATTGCCGCGACGCGATGCCAGCTCGAAGGCACTGCCATTCTGGTCGACGAGGTTCGTGTGCAACTGGTAGAGCGAATTCCCCGGGAGGGATTGTTCTGCCTTGGCGGCGTCGGGAGCCGGTGCGGCTTGCGACACCGGCATGACGATGTTGGCGAGCAGCAGCAGCGCTGCGGCATGGCGTTTCATGATTGAGCTCATTGGATTGCTCCTGGTGCGGACCGCGCGCAGCGGAACCCGAGGTTGTTGGTGGTATCGGCGGCATTGAGCGAGGACAGCATCGCGATGCGCATGAGCACGGCATAGTTGTCGCGGTCCTGCAGGCTGATCGCGCCCGCTCCGCAGAACTGCAGCTTGTCCGGGTCGCCCTGATTGCGGCTGTCTGCCGAGACCATCAGGGCATTGAAGTCTTCCACCCATTCCCATACCAGGCCGTGCATGTCGCGCACGCCGTAGTAATTCGCCTGTCCGCCGACGGCAGGCAGCGAAGTGCGGGACGATTGCGCATACCAGGCGAGGATGCGGGCACGCCATTCCGGATCGCTGCGCGCATCGGCGCGCGTGGCGTCTGCGGCGGCGACGTACTCCCATTCATACCAGGTCGGCAGTCGTGCGCCTTCGCTTTCGCAGTACGCTTGTGCCGCGAACCAGCTCACGCCGGTCACCGGTGAGTCACCGGCGATGCCCGGCCCGAATGAGAGCGCCGACTGCCACTGATGCAGGTAACCGGCGTCGGCAAAAGTCTCCGGTATGCGGCCGCGCTGCCATTCCGGATGCACGACCACGAAGGCGCGGTATTCCTCGTTGGTGACGGGTGTGGCGCGCATCGCGAACGGCGCGACGCTGATCGACTCGTTCGCCGTCTGGCCGCTGCGATTGGCCAGCACGCTGACGAAGGCGCCGGCGGGAACCGGCACATAGGCTGCGGCGTGCGCCGCTCCGCATGTGCCGGCAATCAGCGCCGAGGCAGTTGCCGTGATGCGCAAGAGGTTCATGGCAATCTGCCCGCGACCTTGCTTAGTGGCCGGCCGACACGGCAGGCGCCGGCTTGGCGCGCATGGCCTTCACTTCGTCGGCCGAGACGCGGCCACCCTTGTTGTCCCAGCTGTTGAGGACGTAGGTCAGGATGTTGGCGACCTCGTCGTCGTTGAGCTGGTTCATCGGCGGCATCACGGAGTCATATTCCTTGCCGTTCACTGCCACCTTGCCGGACAAGCCGTGCAACACGATGCCGATCGCGCGCTTCGGGTCGGCGTTGAGGAAGTCCGACTTCGCCAGCGGCGGGAACACGCCCGGCAAGCCTTCGCCGCTGCCCTGGTGGCAGACCGAGCAGGTACCGAGGAAGAGCGCCCCACCGGCCTTGACCTGGTCGTTCACAGTCAGCGAGCCGGCAGCGGCGGCCTTGGTTGCCACGGTCACAGCAGCGAGGTTGGGCTGGGCGCGATCACCGAGGTAGACCGAGTCGAGTTCCTTCCCTGAATAGATCGTCTTGTCCTCCTTGCCGTCCACTTTCATGATCGCCAGTGCGCCCTTGTTGAAAGCGCGGAAGATCGAGTGGTCGACCAGCGGATAGCTGCCGGGCACCTTGGTGGTGAATTCGACGACGGCTGCGCCGCCGGCGGGAATCAATGTGGTTTGCACGTTCTCCTGGGTCCGGGTACCGCCCTCGAAACGCACCTTGTCGAAGATGGCGCCGATCACGTGGAAGCTCGACACGAGGTTCGGGCCGCCGTTGCCGATGAACAGCCTGACCTTCTCGCCGGTATTGGCCTTGAGCGCCTTGTCGCCGGTGAGTGCACCTTCGGCGCCGTTGAACACGACGTAGGTCGGCTTTTCATCGATCGCCTTTTCCATGTCGAACGGCTGCATGCCTTTTTCGCGGTACTTGCCGGTAGTGTAGAAGTCGCCCTGCATCACATAGTATTCGCGGTCCACTTTCGGCAAGCCTTGCGGCGGCTCGACGAGGATCAGGCCGTACATGCCGTTGGCGACGTGCATGCCCACCGGCGCGGTGGCGCAGTGATACACATACAAGCCTTCGTTGAGTGCCTTGAAGGTGAATTGCGACTCGTGTCCGGGCGCAGTGAAGCTCGATGCCGCACCGCCGCCCGGGCCGGTGACGCCGTGCAAGTCGATGTTGTGCGGCATCTTGTTGTTCGGATGGTTCTTGAGGTGGAACTCGACCGTGTCGCCCTGACGCACGCGGATGAAGCTGCCGGGGACGGTCCCGCCGAACGTCCAGAAGGTATAGCTCACGCCTTCGGAGATCTGCATCTCCTTCTCGACCACTTCAAGGTCGACGATCACTTTCGCGGGAAACTTGCGATTGACTGCCGGCGGCACGAAGGGCGGGCTGGTAAGTTGCGCATGAATCGGTGCGCCTTGCGGTGGACCGAAATCACCTGCGATTTTGACGATGGACCCGGCAGCGGCAATTGCCGGCACGGTCGCGATAGAGAGCGAAAGCAGGCATCCGGCGGCGACGAATGCGGCGGCAAGCTTGGATCGGGTTTTCATTTGTTTTCCCCTGGCAGATAAAAATGTGTTGCTGGCAGGGATAAGATATGTAATCGGCGCATCTTCTGCGCATGATCTACATCAAACTTTGCGGACTATCCTGGTTTGGTGGAAATATGTACGCGGATCGCAACATCGGATGGTTGGATGCGTGATTGGGGCGTTAATGGCTTGCTTGTCGCTGGATGTGGGTTGAGTGTGTGTTCGCTAACTTCGTTTTTCTGCGGAGGGTGAAGTTGGCTTTTGCTGTTGATTGAGAGGGTTGTGTTCGTTGGGTGCCTGGGCGGTCGTGGTGGTGCTTGTGCAACCCCGCAGGGCCGCTGCCCCTTCGGGGTGCCCGAGGAAATGGCCGCCGAAACGGGAAGCGAAATAACTCGCCCTGCGGGCTCAAACAGATTTCGCTTCTGATCCGTTTCGACAACCATTTCCTCGGCAGCGTCCAAGCGGGGCTGCAAAAGCACCGCCACGACCTTCTCTGATTTGGCAGACCGCGGCGCAGGTGATGCACCAGAGCGGCGGAAATGTTCTTGGCTCTTGGTACTTGGCTCCTGCACCTGCAGAGCTCGCGCGATGCTCGATGGCGCTCGGGATGGGGCTGGCGCGGTGCCGCCTTGGACGCTGCCGGAAGATCGCCCGGCAAAACGGATCAGAAGCGAAATCTGTCTGAGCCCGCAGGGCGAGTTATTTCGCTTCCCGTTTTACCGGGCAATCTTTCGGGAACCCCGAAGGGGCAGCGGCCCTAGCGG
>DASVLM010000338.1:0-1979 GCA_036384875.1 Noviherbaspirillum sp. | reverse complement strand
GCGGTGTATCCGCGCACCACGCTGTCAAGCCGGCGACGGGGCGGCTACGATGGTGGCCATCTCACCGGAGAAGATCATGCAAAGCGGCAACCCGGCACTCAACAAGAACACTTTCCTCGACGCGGCCAGTGGCGCGGTCGTCTCGCGCGGCGACGAGGCGATGACGCTGAACGGTACGGTCAACAAGACCGGCCTGCTGCTGATCCTGGTACTGGCCGGCGCGATGTACAGCTGGAGCCAGTTCAGCGGCCCGGCCAGCATGCCGGCGATGCTGCCGCTGGTGCTGGTCGGCGCGATCGGCGGCCTGGTCCTAGCCCTGATCACCTCGTTCAAGAAGACCTGGGCACCGGTCACCGCGCCGCTGTACGCGCTGGTCGAAGGCGTCTTCATCGGCGCGCTGTCGGCGATCTTCGAGATGCGCTATCCGGGCATCGTGATCCAGGCGGTGGGCCTGACCTTCGGCACCATGGCGGCGCTGCTGCTGGCCTATCGCAGCGGACTGATCCGGGTCACCGAGAAATTCAAGCTCGGCATCGTCGCCGCCACCGGTGGTGTGCTGCTGCTGTACCTGGCCAATTTCGCGATGGGCTTCTTCGGCCACTCGATCGGCTTCATCAACGGCCACAGCGGCATCGGCATCGCGTTCAGCGCGGTCGTGGTGGTGATCGCCGCGCTGAACCTGGTACTCGACTTCGACATGATCGAATCCGGCGTCAACGCCGGCGCGCCGAAGTACATGGAATGGTATGGCGCATTCGCGCTGGTGGTGACCCTGGTGTGGCTGTACCTGGAACTGCTGCGGCTGCTGTCGAAGCTGCAGTCGCGCAACTGAGGTTTTTGCCACCGAGCCGTGTCTCGATCATGGCGACAATGGCATGACGCGCCGCATGAACTCGTCGAACAACGGTACGGTAAAAGCGATCAGGCCGTGTTCCGGTGCGTAGATCATGCCTTTCTTGATCAGGTTGTCGCGGGTCGGTCCCAGACTGCTCCCGCGGCGACCCATGGTTTTAGCTACGTCAGACGACCGCTGGGGACCTTCGCCAAGTTCTGCCAGGTAACGCATGTATTCGCGTTCCAGCGGTGTCAACCGGTCGAACCGCACGCGAAAGAAGGACTGGTCCAGTTTGCGGATGGACTGATCGGTGGCGGCGGCAGCGGCGTCCACTGTGATGATCTTGTCGGAAGCCACATTCCACGCGTTGTAACCCCACTCCTGAAGAAAGTAGGGATAGCCGCGTGTCTGCGCATAGATTTCTGCCAATGCGGCGTCTTCAATGACCGCGCCTTCTTCTTCCACCGGTTCGCGGATCGCCTTGTTCGCGTCCTCTTCCAGAAGCCTGTCCAGTCGTGGAAAGTCGAACAAGCGCTCGGCATAACTCTTGGCATCGCCAGCCTGACCCGCCAGCTGTGGCAGGCCTGCACCGAACAGCAGTAGCGGCAGTCCCGCCTGGTTGACGGCATGGATAGCGCGGATCAGCGCCGCCAGCTCTGCACGGGGCACGTATTGCAGCTCGTCGATCAACAAGGCCACTGGATGGGATGCCGCTTGCGCGGCTCGCGCGGCAGCCACCAGAACATCCTTGATGTCTGCTTCCAGATCGCCGCTGTCCGCCTGTCCGATTTCCGGGTCCACACCCAAGGTCACGTCTACGCCGCCGGCACTCGCGGTGATATTGCCGATGAAGCTGCGCAGGACGCGAAGACTTCTTTTCACTGCCTCGATGGCCTGCGCGCTTCGATCCAGTTGCAGAAGCACCTTGCGCAATGCATGTATCAGCAACTGTCGCAAGTCTTCGCTGTCGCGCGCTTCGATCTGCTCGGTGAGGTAACCACGCTCGCCCGCTTCCCGCGCGATCTCGTTCAGCAACACGGTCTTGCCTACGCCACGCAGGCCAAGAATCATCAACGACTTGGCGTGCCGGCCGCGCTTGGTGCGTTCCAGCGCAGTGCAGGCTTGGCTGAGCACCTCCGAACGT
>DASVLM010000337.1:0-6858 GCA_036384875.1 Noviherbaspirillum sp. | reverse complement strand
GAGTGCTCCGGCGGAATGATGGCGGACACGAAGTAATGCTGCAGGATGGCGATCCAGCCGTTGTCTGCCTTGGTCGCATGCTCGTCCTTGCCGCTACCGATCTTGTCGAATGCGATCTTCTGGAAGTGCTCGGCTTCGGTGTAGACGGCCAGGCCGGTGAAGGTGCTGTAGAAGCGGGTCTCGCCTTCCGGCTTGCTGCCGTCGCGTACCAGCTGCAGGTAGAGCGAAGGCGTGACGGGCGCGGTGCCGACGTTGGTCACGTCGTTGCGCATGCCGATCACGTAATCGCCGCGATGGAAGGTATAAGTCTTGGTCAGCTTCACGCCGCCTTCCTGCGATTCCAGCACCAGCTTGACTTCATTGCCATTGTCCAGCGCGCGCGGGCCGGGCAGGGCGGTGAAGGGCGACTTGTGCGTCGGGAACTGGCCGCCGATCAGGCCGCTTTGCGCGAGGTAGGTGCGGGTCGCGCTACGGTCGAACAGCACCACGTTCTTCGTCGGGTCGACGATGTCCTTGTGGTGCAGCAGTTCGAGACGCACCAGTTCGCCGCCGAGCGTGTCGATATCGGCCTTGACCATGTCGGTTGTGATCGTGATGATCTCGCCCTTGGCCGGCGCCGCCGCGCCCGGCACGGATGCCGGCGTGGAGTTGGCCGCATTGGCCGCGGTGGCTTGCGGCACATCGGTCTTGCCGTTGCCGACCGGTGCTGCCTGCTTGACCTGGGAAGTCGGTGTCGGGAAGAACATCGACTGCTTGCCGTTGTGGCGCATCCAGCTGTCCCACAAGAACAGCAGGGAGACTGAAAACACCACCCACAGCACGGTACGTTTGATATCCATAAGTGTCGTCAGGTTGATAATGGGAATTTCTTTTTCGCTGCCGGCGGCACCGGATCCAGCCCGCCGGGATGCCACGGATGGCATTTGCAAAGCCGCTTTGCTGCCAGCACGCTGCCCTTCGCCGCGCCATGTTCGCGCACGGCTTCGATCGCGTAGTTGGAGCAGGTCGGATAGAAGCGGCAGCTCGCTCCGAACAGCGGACTGATCGCGTACTGGTAGCCGCGCAGCAGCCACAAGAGGATACGCTTCATTGCCCGCTCCTGCGCTGGGATTGCAGCAACTGCGCCAGTTCCGCGCGCAACTGCGCCTTGAGCCGGGCCGTCGTGGCAGGCTCGCGTTTCGTGTTCACGGGTTGGGAAAGGCGAATGATGCAATCGATTGCCGGCAATGACGCCTGCCGGAACAGCTCGCGCGTGACGCGCTTGATCGTGTTGCGCGTGACCGCGCGCGGCGCAAACCGCTTGGCGGCAACGATGCCGAGCCGGGCATGGGGAAGATTGTTTCGGCGCGCATAGAGAACGAAATGCGCGCTCTTTTGCACGGGCCGCAAACGAAAAACGGATGAGAACTCATCCGTTTTAACGATTCGCCGAGCGCGTGAATAGTCTTCAGCCACGCCAGCAGCGGGTGCGGAGCAAGTGCCGGGCTTAGACAGCCAGGCGCTTGCGGCCTTTGGCGCGACGCGCGTTCAGCACGGCGCGGCCGCCACGGGTTGCCATGCGCACGCGGAAGCCATGGGTACGCTTGCGACGGGTGACGGAAGGCTGGTAAGTACGTTTCATGTTGGACTCGCTTATTGGGCAAAAATGGGTTGGATCACAGGGCAGCCCATTTTTGTTTTGCCGGAGCAAAACCTAACAGGCAGTGAACCCGCAATTAAACCCTGAAATCCGGTTATGTGTCAATCACTTAGCCTGCCCCTTGCCGGTCTGGCAGCAACCTGGCAAGTTGTCGCCACTCTCCCATGGGGTCTATTGCCGCGCGAAATCTGCCGTCTTGCCTAAGCCCAGATTATCCACATTTGCAAGCGATTTTTTATGCCGGATTTTTGTTCCAGCCTGTGGATAACTCCGTTTGCCGGGTATAGAATAGCCCTCCCGCGTGGACCGACCCGACCGCTGGAATGCCGCCTCGGCAACCCCCTGCGCAGTCCGACCGTCAGAAAACGGACTGCGCAGCGGACTGCCGGGAGGAGGCAGTTTGTGGTTGTAATGGCAACTTACCGAGTTTCCACGCACCCCTGTATACATAAGAATTCATGGAAAATTTTTGGCAGACATGCTCCGCAATGCTGGAGCAGGAGCTTACGCCGCAGCAATTCAGCGCCTGGATCAAACCGCTTGTGCCGCTCGACTATGAAGACGGCCGCCTGCGGATCGCCGCACCCAACCGCTTCAAGCTCGACTGGGTCAAGACCCAGTTCGCCAGCCGCATCACCAGCCTCGCCGCCCAATACTGGAAAGAGCCGATCGACGTTCAGTTCGTGCTCGACCCGCGCGGCGCCAACGGTGCAACCGCCCGCAGGCCGGCGCCGACCGCTGCGCCCAATGGATTGAATGGCGCAAGCGAGCATGCCAACGGCCATGTCCGCGACATGATCGACATGCCGACCGGCCCCATGGATCGCGTCGACATCGCCATCGAGAACAACCGCCGCGACCAGAGCAAGATCAATGAAGCGCTCACTTTCGACAGCTTCGTCACCGGCAAAGCCAACCAGCTCGCGCGCGCGGCCGCCATCCAGGTCGCCAACAATCCCGGCGTTTCCTACAACCCGCTGTTCCTGTACGGCGGCGTCGGCCTCGGTAAAACCCACTTGATTCATGCAATCGGCAACCAGGTGCTGGCGGATAACCCGAATGTCCGCATTCGCTACATCCACGCAGAACAATATGTTCGCGACGTAGTGACCGCTTACCAGCGCAAAGGTTTCGACGATTTCAAGCGCTATTACCATTCGCTCGATCTGCTGCTGATCGATGACATCCAGTTCTTCGCCGGCAAGAGCCGGACGCAGGAAGAATTCTTCTATGCGTTCGAAGCACTGATTGCAGCAAAGAAACAGATCATCATTACCAGCGACACCTATCCGAAGGAAATTACCGGCATGGACGACCGCCTGATTTCCCGTTTCGACTCCGGCCTGACGGTCGCGGTCGAGCCGCCGGAACTGGAAATGCGGGTGGCGATCCTGCTGAAAAAGGCGTCGCAGGAGGGCGTGGTACTGAATGACGACGTGGCCTTCTTCGTTGCCAAACACTTAAGGTCCAACGTCCGCGAACTGGAAGGCGCGCTGCGCAAGATCCTCGCGTACTCGCGTTTTCACGGCAAGGACATCACCATCGATGTGGTCAAGGAAGCACTGAAAGACTTGCTTTCCGTACAAAACCGCCAGATATCGGTGGAGAACATCCAGAAGACGGTCGCCGACTTTTTCAACATCAAGGTTGCCGACATGTATTCCAAGAAGCGCCCGGCCAACATCGCCCGCCCGCGCCAGATCGCGATGTATCTTGCCAAGGAGCTGACGCAGAAAAGCCTGCCGGAAATCGGTGAACTGTTCGGCGGCCGCGACCACACGACGGTCCTGCATGCAGTACGGAAAATCTCCGCCGATCGCAGCAAGGTGCCGGAGCTCAACCACGAGCTGCATGTGCTCGAACAAACCCTGAAAGGTTAATCCACAGGGTTATCCACAGCTGCCTTGCTTTCTGTGGATAACCCTGTGGATGGTGAATATTTCAGCAGGCGGCTGTGAGCGAAAAGTTGCCCCATGTTAATAAGCGCCTGCTTTGGCGGCGAGCCTGCAGCATTGCTCCCTGCGCCGGCAAATCGCTGCTGCCGCGCTTGCCGTCAAGGCAAGAATTCCTGCCTTTCATTCCATTAAAACGCCCCCATTTTCTGTCAAAATAGAGCCTTGGTTTACCCCCCTCGCATCACTCGGCAGCGCCGGTCCTTTTCAAGGCCTGCCGAACCAGGTGGTTTGCCACGGTGAAGTACCAAGCACCGGCACCTAGCACCGCAATGTCTCAACACACACTACAAGGACAAACGCATGCAATTGGTTAAAACCGAACGCGACACGCTCCTCCGACCCCTGCAGATCGTGAGCGGTATTGTCGAGCGTCGGCACACGTTGCCGATTCTGGCCAATATCCTCATTCGCAAGGATGGAGAGAAGGTGTCTTTCCTGTCCACCGACATCGAAGTGCAGATCACCACGCACGCCAATGTCGGCAGCGGCGGCGATGTCGCGGCCACCACCGTCGCGGCGCGCAAGCTGCTCGACATCCTGCGCGCGCTGCCTGAAGGCGACGTCTCGCTCTCGCTGACCAACAAGCGCATGACGGTCCAGTGCGGCAAATCCCGCTTCGGCCTGCAGACGCTGTCCGCTGAAGAATTCCCCACCGTCGCGCAAGCCGAGCACTACAACGCCAAGGTCACGCTGCCGCAAAAGACCTTGAAGCACCTCTTCAACATGGTGCACTTCGCGATGGCGCAGCAGGACATCCGCTACTACCTCAACGGCATGCTGCTCGTCGTCGACGGCAAGAACGTGATTGCGGTCGCGACCGACGGCCACCGTCTCGCCTTCTGCCAGGTTGAAACCGACCAGGATTTCGCGCGCCAGGAAGTCATCATCCCGCGCAAAACCATCATGGAATTGCAGCGCCTGCTGGAAGACACCGACGCTCCTGTCGATGTTGAAATCGCCAACAACCAGGTCAAGCTCACCTTCGCCGACATCGAACTCATCTCGAAGCTCGTCGAAGGCAAGTTCCCCGATTACACCCGCGTGGTGCCGAAAGGTTACAAGAACAACTTCACGATCGACCGCGCTACGCTGCAGCATGCATTGCAGCGCGCGGCCATCATGACGAGCGACAAGTTCAAGGGTGTGCGCTGCATCATCGCACCCGGCAGCCTGAAGATCAGCTCCACCAATGCCGATCAGGAAGAAGCGGTCGAAGAACTCGAAATCGATTACGGCGGCGATACCGTCGATATCGGCTTCAACGTCACCTACCTGCTCGACGTGCTCAACAACCTCAAGGGCGACAACGTCAACGTCGCGCTTGGCGACGCCAATTCATCGGCGTTGATTACCGTGCCGGAGAATCCCGACTTCAAATACGTCGTGATGCCGATGCGCATTTGACCAATAAAAACATCCGAACAGCCAAGGGGGGCCGCAAGCAGTACAGGCGCCCCTTTGCCACATTTATGGAAATAGAAATTTAACCGCTGGCGCCCTCCTTCCCTCACAAAGGGAAGCGAAAAACCAGCCGGTTTTGCTCTTTAGCCGTCACCTGTAGTTACTCGATTCACAGAAAGCAGCCATGTCCGCGATCCCTCAAGAATCCACTCCGCAACCGCAGAACCCCCAGCAGTCCTACGGCGCGTCCTCCATCCAGATCCTCGAAGGCCTCGAAGCGGTGCGAAAGCGCCCGGGCATGTACATCGGTGACACCTCTGACGGCACCGGCCTGCATCACCTCGTGTTCGAAGTGCTGGACAACTCCATCGACGAAGCGCTGGCCGGCTACTGCACCGAGATCCACGTCACCATCCATTCCGACAATTCGATCTCGATCACCGACAACGGCCGCGGCATCCCCACAGGCATCAAGTGGGACGACAAGCACGACCCCAAGCGCAGCGCCGCGGAAATCGTGATGACCGAGCTGCACGCCGGCGGCAAGTTCGACCAGAACTCCTACAAGGTCTCCGGCGGCCTGCACGGCGTGGGCGTGTCGTGCGTGAACGCGCTTTCCAAGCTGCTGAAGCTCACCATCCGCCGCGACGGCAAGGTCCACACGATGGAATTCGCCAAGGGCATCGTGCAGAACCGCGAGCTCGAAGTGCAGGAAGGCGTACAAGTCTCCCCGATCAAGGTGATTGGCGAGACCGACAAGCGCGGCACCGAAGTGCACTTCTGGGCCGATGAAGAAATCTTCACCCACGTCGAGTTCCACTACGACATCCTCGCCAAGCGCATCCGCGAACTCTCGTTCCTGAACAACGGCGTGCACATCAAGCTCACCGACCAGCGCACCGGCAAGGAAGAAGACTTCGCGTTCGAAGGCGGCACCCGCGGCTTCGTCGAATACATCAACAAGAACAAGAACGTCCTGCACCCGACCATCTTCCAGGCTACCGGCGAGAAGGCATCCGACCAGGGCACCACCATCAGCGTCGACGTCTCCATGCAATGGAACGACGCCTTCAACGAGCAGGTACTCTGCTTCACCAACAACATCCCGCAGCGCGACGGCGGCACCCACCTGACCGGCCTGCGCGCCGCGATGACCCGCGTCATCAACAAGTACATCGACGAGAACGACTTCGCCAAGAAAGCCAAGGTCGAAATCTCCGGCGACGACATGCGCGAAGGCCTGACCTGCGTGCTCTCCGTGAAAGTGCCCGAGCCCAAGTTCAGCTCGCAGACCAAGGACAAGCTCGTATCCTCCGAAGTGCGCGGCCCCGTCGAGGAAATCGTCGCCAAGACGCTCACCGACTTCCTGCTGGAAAAGCCGAACGACGCCAAGATCATCTGCGGCAAGATCGTCGAAGCCGCGCGCGCCCGCGAAGCCGCGCGCAAGGCCCGCGAACTCACCCGCCGCAAGGGCGTGATGGACGGCCTCGGCCTCTCCGCCAAGCTGGCCGACTGCCAGGAAAAAGACCCGGCGCTCTGCGAGCTCTACATCGTCGAGGGTGACTCCGCAGGCGGCTCCGCCAAGCAGGGCCGCGACCGCAAGTTCCAGGCTATCCTCCCGCTGCGCGGCAAGGTCTTGAACGTCGAGAAGGCCCGCTTCGAAAAGATGCTCTCCTCCGAGCAGATCACCACGCTCATCGCCACGCTCGGCACCAGCATCGGCCCGGACGAATTCAACATCGAAAAACTGCGCTACCACCGCATCATCGTCATGACCGATGCGGACGTCGACGGCGCCCACATCCGCACCCTGCTGCTCACGCTGCTGTACCGCCAGATGCCGCTGCTCGTCGAGCGCGGCCA
>DASVLM010000336.1:0-7869 GCA_036384875.1 Noviherbaspirillum sp. | reverse complement strand
ACCGTGCTGGTGACGTTGAACGGGAAGGTGCAATCTTCCTTGAATTCTTCCGCCAGTTCAGCGACGCGCTCGTTCTGTTCGTCGTAATACCAGTTGACCGCCACCTTGCGGCCCTTGCCGTGCGCTTCCTCGAGGATGTCGAAGATGTCCATCATCGCCTTCACGCTGGACGTGTTCAGGTAGAGCAGTTGCAGGTTGAGCGTGAGCGGGCGATCGCCGTCGCGCAGGTAGGCTTCGATCCAGTCCAGCACGGGGGAGAACAGTTCGAACGAGTTTTCCGGGTAGGAGTCGCCGCGCATTTCCAGCACGCCCGCGGCGTACTCGGAGCTGATGGCCGGCGTGGATTGCGTGCCTTCGATTTTCAGGTCATTCATGTTTGCCTCTTACATCACGACGCGCATCGAAAAGAATGCGCGTCCGTCTTCCAGTTTACGCAGCGAGCACGACAGCGGTTCCGACGCCTTGCGCGCCATGTCGATCAGGCCGAGCCCGGCGCCGCTGGTGCTTGCTTCGTCGCGCGGCTTGCGCAATTGTTCCTTGTATTCCGACTTGAGCTGCGCGCGGTCCATCGCGGCCAGCGCCGCGACCCGATCGGCCAGCACGCTGCCGTCGGCGTCCTCGACGATATTGCCGGCCGAGACCACGTAGCGCCCCTGGTCGTCGCGCGAGATGACCACCGTGGCCGACGCAGCCGATTCGTCCCACCCCTTGCTCGCGGCGTAGTGGCGAATGTTCTGCGTCATCTCGATATAGGCGCCGAACACATCCATCGACGACGAGGGCGGCGCGTTCTCGCGCTGCAGGTAGTTGCGCAGCGCGTTGCCGATCTCTTCAATGAGGCTCCTGGTCAGCGGCCCGTTGAAGCAGAGCATGATGCGCTGCTGGTTGTAGGTCTGCTGCAATGAGAACAGGTCGATGAGGCCCATGTTTTCTCCCGAGGGATGTTATGCAAAGCGGAAGCTGACGATGGTGATATCGTCGCGCTGCGGGCGCTCGCCCTGGTACGCCGCCAGTGTAGACGCAAAAGCGCCTTGCTGCTCGGCCAAAGGCCGGTTGGCGTGGGTGCGCAGCATTTCGACGAAGCGCGTATTCCCGAATCCGAAACCCTTGTCGCCGCCGGACTGGTCGAGGAAGCCGTCGGTGGTCATGTAGAAGGTGCGGCCGGGCAGCAATTCCATCGCTTCGTTGACGAATTCCCCGGTGATCTTTTCGCCAAGCGAGCGCCGCGCGCCGCCTGTCGAGCCGACGTCGCGGCCGTCGCACCAGTAGAGCGCGATTCTCGCTCCCGAGAAGGTGACGCGGCGCGCCGCACGGTCGACGTAGGCCAGGCCGGCGTCCATCATGGCGGTGATGTCGCGCTGGCCGGCGCCGACCTGAAGCATGGCGCGCATGGCGGCGTCGGTGCGCATCAGGATGCCGGCCGGATCGGCGACGCCGGCTTCGTCGATCGCCTGGTCGATTGCCGCGCGTGCGAGCATGGTCATGAAGGCGCCCGGCACGCCATGGCCGGCGCAGTCCAGCACGCCGATCAGGCAGCCGCCGTCCACTTCGCGATAGACGTAGAAGTCGCCGCCGACCACGTCGCGCGGACGCCACAGCACGAAATGGTTTTCGCCGAGCGCGCTGGTGAGCTGTCGGTCCGGCAGGATGGCGCGCTGGATCAGGCTGGCGTAGGAAATCGAATCGCTGATCTTCTTGTGCGCGGCAGCCATTTCCTTGTTGGCGACAACCAGTTCCTGCGTGCGTTCGCGCACGGTGTCTTCGAGCTCGCGGGTATGGTCGCGCACCTTCTCGGCCATCGCGCCGAAGGCGTGCGCCAGCTCGCCGATCTCGTCATTGCCCGTCACCGGCAGCTTGACTGCGTAATTGCCGGCCGCCATTTCGCGCGCCGACTGCTTGAGCTTCACCAGCGGCCGCAGCACCAGCCGGTTCACCGCATACGCATAGGCGGCGCCGATCAGCACCAGCAGGGCAAGGCCGGCGAGCGCAATCCAGCGCAGCAGGCCGGTATCGAGCACATTCACGACGTCAAGGTCGACGGCGGTGAGCACATGCCATTTCAGTTCGGGAATCCAGGACGCGGCGATGAGCTGGTTCTTGCCGCCGAGCCGCGCGGTGAAGACTTGCGTGGAACCGGGCGCCTTCATCGCAGCGTCGAGCGCTTCGCGCGCGGTGGCGGCGTCATGCGCGCCTTCCATCAAGCCATACAGGGACTTGTCGCGGCCGGTGGCCTGGGTGCCGGAATTGAAGGCAATGCGGGAGTCGTCGGGATGCGCCTGGATCGCGCCGTCGCGGTCGACGATCATCGGCGTCACGCCGGGTTCGGCGGTGCCGACGAAATTGCGCAGGAAGCTGGAGAGATCGAGCCCGGTGCCGCCGATGCCGATCTTGCGCTCGCCGTCGGTGATGAGGACGTTGAACCAGACCTTGGTCAGGCCGAGCTTCACGTCGGGGTCGACATTGATGTTGAACGGCTTGTCGTTCTTCATGGTGTTGAAGAACCAGGCATCGTGGACGTCCTCGGGTTTCAACAGGTAGCGCGGCTGGTCGCTGAAGGGCGACTTGGCGTCGTTGAAGTAATAATGGCGCGAGACTGCCGAGATGAGGAAATAGGACTTGTCGACGAAGTCCTGGCGGAAGCTTTCGGCTTCACGCAATGCGATTGCCTTCTTTTCCGGATTGGCATCGTCCTCGATCCACTGGCGGATCGCCTCGGAACGTGTCAGACGCAAGGACAGCGCAAGCTCGCGCGACACCGGCGCCAGGATGCGCTCGCGATTGAGCAGGGTGAAGTTGCGCGCGAACGCGGTGCCGAGATGCGAACGGATGGAATTGAGCGCCTGCCATCCGGCGAGGCTTGCCAACAGCAGCACCAGGATGCTGGCGCCGAACAGCGCGAGGACCGATTTGCCGCGTAGCCCGAGTGCCGGCCGCATCTTTTCTCCAGAAAGTAGTCGGGCATGGTCGCCCGCATTGTTGCGCCGCGATGCGGCTTGAATGCGGGAAATTCTGCCAGCGCGCGAACGGGCGTGCAAATGGATTTGCGTGAAATACCGGCTTTGCTTGCCGGTATCTGCCTATGGAACCTTCTTTTCGCAAAACCGGGAAGGAAAGATTGAAAATCAGGCAACGACACAGAGCTGCCACACGAAAAAAATCGCGAGGCCGACACCGATGGTTACCAGCTGGCGGCGCACGCCGGCCGCCACCATGACGGCGGCAATCGAGGCGATCAATTGCGGGTTGCGCCAGTCGAGTTCCATGTCGGCGCCGTGCGGCGCAAGGATCATGGGCACGATGATGGCGGTGAGCACCGTCACCGGCACGAAGCCCAGCGCCTGCTGCAGCATTGGTGGAAACGCGACGCGTCCGCCAAGAATGAAAATGCCGGCCTTGATGAGGAAGGTGACGGCCGCCATGCCGAGGATGACGAGGGTGTAGTTCATGCTTCGCTCCCTTGCGCCATACGGGCGCGGTGCAGCAACGCCATGCCGGTGGCGACGCCGATCAGCACTGCCGACATCAATCCGAGTTTGTAAGGCATGCCGCGCAGCAGCCACGCGCTGATGCCTGCCGCCAGCGCCGCACCGAAGTGCGGCATGCGATTCAGTTGCGGCACGACGATGGCGATGAAGGTGGCGACCATTGCATAGTCGAGCCCGAGCGATTGCAGTTGCGGGAACGCGGTGCCGAACAGCAGGCCGACCAGCGTCCAGAACTGCCAGTTCAGGTACATGCCAAGGCCGGAGCCGAGGAAATACCAGTGGCCGAGCGGCGCACCGGGATGCTTGCTGTAATAGCCGTTCATCACGGCAAAGGTCTCGTCGGTCATCAGGAAACCGAGCGTCCAGCGCCAGTGTGCCGGCAGGCGCGCGACCTGCGGCAGCAGCGCGGCAGCGTACAGCATGTGGCGCAGGTTGACGATGAAGGTAGTGAACCAGATGACGAGCATGCCGGCATGTCCGGCGATCAGGCCGATGCCGATGAACTGGCTGGAGCCGGCGAACACGCTCATCGACATCATCTGGCCCTGCCATGCGGCAAGCGGACCGGCGCCGGCGAGCGTGCCGAAGATCATGCCGAAGGGCGCGGCGCCGATCATCATCGGCAGCGTGTCGCGCGCGCCGGCGGCGAAACTGGAGAAACGGGTGGCTTGCATGACGATTCCTTTCGGAGTGAATCGTAATGCGCTGGCGAACCGCGGTGCTAGTAAGTTCTTGCGGTGGATTGCCGAAGGAGGCCGTTTGTTACAGATTGCGCCAGCGTCCCGGCGGTGCGCCGTATGCGCGCTTGAAATGCTTCGTGAAATGGCTCTGGTCAGTGAACCCGGTGGCGACAGCAGCTTCCGCCACGCTCATACCCTGCCGCAACAAGCCCAGCGCGCGATTCAATCGCAGTTGATTGCGCCAGGCGTGAGGCGGCATGCCGACGTGCGCGGAAAACAGGCGCGATGCGTGGAAGGCGGACAAGCCCACCGCCTGTGCCAGTTCGCTCAGGGTAAGCGGTTCGGCAAGATCTGCCGCCAGTCGTTCCTGCATGGCAGCCACGCGCGCTTCGTCGCTGTGCAGCCGAGGGGCGTCCGGATGCGAGCGCGCATAGCGCGTCAGCAAGAGTGCGAAGGAGGATGTCAGCGCTGTTTCCGCCGCCAGCGGATCGCCGCCCTCCTCCAACAGGAGATGCGCGTGCGCGAGCCGATCGGCCACGTCCGCATCATGGATGACATCGCCGAGCAGCCAGGGAATACCGACCGGATGTCCGGCAATATCGCTCGCCAGCTTGCGCATCCATTCCACTGAAGGATAAAAGGCGCGATACGTCCAGCCGAACTCGGTGGCGCGCTCGCCGGTGTGTACTTCGCCGGGATTGATGGCCGCGATGCAGCCCACGCTCGCGAGGCGCTTGCTGCCGCGATAGCGGTAGGTCTGCGCGCCGGAGGTGATTACCGGAATGGAATATCCATCATGCCAGTGCGGCGCGAATTCCTGCTCGTAATACTGGGCGTTGAGCAGCTCCGCGTCCGGCAGCAGCGGACTGCGCCAGTAGCGCGCGTCATCGCAGAGCACGGCAGCACATGTCAATGTGATCTCCTTGGGAGAGAATTCGAAAGAAGATTGTAGACAGATTTGATGCGTGCAGTGTTACACCCCCAACTGCTTGCGCTCCTTGCGCTCGAAGGAAGCGGCTTCGTCACGCAGCCAGTCTTCGAATTCCTGCAAGTGCGGCGGCTTGGCGCGGCCCGCGGCAGTGACGAGGTGATAACTGAACGGCGCGGGGATGATGAGATCGAACATGCGCACGAGGCGCCCGGCGGCAAGGTCCGCCGACACCAGCGCGCTGCGGCCGATGGCAATGCCGTGTCCCTCGATGGCTGCACCCAGCATGAGGTTGCTGTCGCTGTAACCTGTCTCGTACCGGCATCCGTCGAGATCGATGCCGGCGCCATGCGCCCATGCGTCCCATTCGCCCTGGCAGTCGTCGCGCAGGATGCGATGCCGCTTCAAGCCTGCCGGCGTTTTCGGCAGCCTGCCGTTGTTGAACGCAGGACTGCAGACCGGAAACAGCCATTCCTCCATCAGCTTTTGCGATGCGCATCCTTTCCAGTCGCCACGCCCATAACGGATCGCAATGTCCGCCTCGCCGCGTTCCAGATCTGCGAGGCCGGTGGAGCCGTGGATATGGATGACGACATCCGGCTGCAGCCTCTGGAAGCGCGCGATGCGCGACAGCAGCCAGCGATTGGCGAAAGATTGCAACGTGGCGACGGTAATGGAAGGCGCGCGCTGCAGCGTGGAGATTTCAGAAACGGCTCGCCCGATTTGCCGCAATGCCGGCTGGACCCGCCGCAGCAGCAGCGTACCTTCGCGCGTGAGCAGCATCTGCCTGCCCTGCCGCTCGAACAGTGCCACGCCGAGTGATTCTTCCAGCCCGCGAATCTGCTGGCTGATAGCGCTGTGCGTGACATGCAATTCGTCGGCTGCGCGCGAATAGCTGAGCAGGCGGGCGGCGGATTCGAAGGCGTGGAGTGCATGAAGGGGCGCGAGTCGCATGGCTTATTGTTAGTTTTTCTAACAGGAGATGTCAATAAATGTCGTTTCCCCTGGCCCGACCGCAGGACTAGAATCGCAATTGCCCGCACACCTTGCCGCTCCGCGATCCGGAACGGCAGGGTTGTTTTTTTAACACGCCCAACCGGCGCAACCTGATTGCCATGTCCAACGCCAACCTGCTGCGATTGCTTCTCCTCGGTGCCATCTGGGGCACAAGTTTCATGCTGATGCGCATTGCTTCGCCCGTGCTGGGGCCGATGTTGACGACCTTCGGCCGCGCCGTGCTCGGCGGGCTCGCGCTGTATGCGTTTGCGCGCATGCGTGGTGTCGATTTCGCATGGAAGCGCAATGCGCGCGCCTATGTCGTCATCGGTCTGTTCAACACGGCGATTCCCTTCGCGCTGTTCGCATGGTCGGCGCTCTACATTCCGTCGTCGTACATGGCAACGATGAATTCGCTTGCGCCGGTTTTTACCGGGATGTTCGGCTATCTGATACTGAAGGAGCGTCTCACCGCGACGCGCATGATTGCTTTCGTACTGGGCCTGCTCGGTGTGGCGGTGCTGGTAGGTGTGGGGCCGACGGCAGTCACGCTGCACACGATACTCGGCGTACTGGCCGGCATGGGCGCAGCCGTGTGCTACGGCTTTGCCGCCACCTACACCCGGATGCGCGCCTCGAACATTCCCTCGCTCGCCGCCGCGACAGGCAGCCAGTTCGCCGCGTCGCTGGCATTGCTGCCGTTCGCGCTGCCGGCAGTGCCGCATGCGATACAGGCCGCGACGCCGCATGTTCTGTTCGCGGTCGCCTTCCTCGGGGTGGTATGCACCGGAATTGCATACGCGCTGTTCTTCCACCTGATCTCGGCCGAAGGCGCGAGCAAGGCGATCACCGTCACCTTCCTGGTGCCGGCAACTGCGTCGTTGTGGGCGTGGATGCTGCTCGGCGAGCCTATAACTGCCGGTACGGTAGCCGGCATTGCGGTGGTACTGGCGGCGACTTCCATCGCGCTGGGACTGGCCGGCAAATGGACTGCCTCAATCAGGAAGCGCGCCGTCCAGTTTTGACAGCCTGCCTGATGTCGCCTATAAAGACTGCATAGTTCAAAAATACATGCAGGGGGGCGGGAATGCTGAAATACGAATTTTCGGTGCAGACGCGCAGCGGACAGAAGATAGACAGCATCGTCATTGCCGGCCAGGATCAGGAGCATGCCGAGCGCAAGCTCTACCAGATGTATCGCAACTGCCAGATCCTGAATGTCGTCGTGCGGAATCCCGAGGAAAAAGCCTGGCAAGCGACCTCCATGGAAGACATTCTTACTCTGATTTCCAAATAGCTTCTGATTGTTCTTTAGGTGCTTGGGCGGTCGTGGCGGTACTTTTGCAGTCCCGCAGGGCCGCTGCCCCTTCGGGGTGCCCGAAGAAATGGCCGCCGAAACGGGAAGCGAAATAACTCGCCCTGCGGGCTCAGACAGATTTCGCTTCTGATCCGTTTCGACAACCATTTCCTCGGCAGCGTCCAAGCGGGGCTGCAAAAGCACCACCACGACCTTCTCTCACTTGGCAGACCGCGTCGCAGATGATGCGCCAGAGTGGCGGAACTGTTCTTGGCACTTGGCACTTGGCACCAACTGAGCTCGCGCGATGCTCAATGGCGCTCGGGATGGGGCTGGCGCGGCGCCGCCTTGGACGCTGCCGGAAGATCGCCCGGCAAAACGGATCAGAAGCGAAATCTGTCTGAGCCCGCAGGGCGAGTTATTTCGCTTCCCGTTTTACCGGGCAATCTTTCGGGAACCCCGAAGGGGCAGCGGCCCTAGCGG
>DASVLM010000335.1:0-8381 GCA_036384875.1 Noviherbaspirillum sp. | reverse complement strand
TTTCGAAGATCGTTGATCACTTTTTTCAAATCTGGATCCTGTCCCATCAGTACCGTAATCAGTTGCACACCTTCTCGAGACAAGTCGTTGTAAACGTCCTTTAAGAACAGGAAATCGCTGAGCAGCATCGCGTTGGCTTCGTCGATGAACATGACAATCAGGTTCATTCCAGATATTCGCGATTCATCTACAAGCAGCCGGATAAGCCGCGACCGCAAATCATATGTCTCGCCCTTTTTTTCGTTCTGGCCGACCGTGGTCAAGAAATGCTTAAAGAACGCCCGAATCGAGGCAATTTCGTGGTTGTGTGCGTCGTGTGTAAACGTGCATAACCCAGGGAAATCCGCCTGGAGCATCAGTCGGATACGAGCTAGAGCATCTGTTTTTCCGACGCCACTTTGCCCAGTGAAAACGCATCCAGTCTCTCGAAGCATTACGACGCGCTTGACGATCCGGTATACGTCTTCGATCGCGTTGGTAGGCAGAAGCACGCTATGATCAAAAAGCGGATGGAACATTACGGCCCTGGAAAGGTTTGGCTGCATTGGCAGTGCGCTCATGAGATATTTCTCCTTACTGGTCAATTTGTGGAATGGCGTTAACGCCAAAGGGGTCCGATTTTCCTACCGGCGACGTTCTCCTGGCCGGGGCGTCGGAAACGAATTCGCGAGGGTCAGCCGGCAAGTGAATATGTTCCACTCTGCTTTGTTGGGCTTCGATTCGAACAACTTCTAGCGCGGTACGCGACGACTTCCGCGCACTCGACTTTGGGCGTTCCTTAAGCTGGTTCATCTTTTCTTGCTTGATATCTTCCATTGGATCCTCCGAATTCCCTCGATACCGCTTTCCTAGGGCAGACCTAATCATCATTTTTCGGAAGCGCCACGTGCAATCGCTGTTAGCCCATGCCCCCGACAAGCGCATTCGCCCTAACTGCTCACCTGTTTCCTTGACGACGGCGTAGACGTTCCGTGCTAAGCGCCGATCCACGTAGACAATCAGCGTCTTGCCAATCAACGCGAAATTTTTTGCGAGCTTGGAATTGGTGTGCTTGTGGCGATCCAAATTGAAATACGGGCGGATGTTCTTATTCAGATTCCCACGAACGGTCACTTCTTCGACGTGCATCATCAAGCGACGCTGTGCTTGAGCGTCAGCCGGAAGCGGTTGCAAAAAGAGTCCACTGGTCGGATTGGCGAGCGCCGCCTTCAGGCTGCCAAGTGGCGAGCTACCTTGCAGACGCTCTGTGCCACTTAGATTGTGTTCGCGGACGGCTTTCAGGAACACACCTATCAAGTCGTGAACCTCAATACGAAATTTAATCGCTTGGGCGTTAGGGTCATTAATGCGCGAGTCGCTCGGCCCTTTGCCGTGCGAGGATGGCAGGCGTTGAAGCCCACGCCGCGTCAATTCGCCGAATATCTGCTCGATCAGGTGGCGACACCACCATGCCCTCGAGGGACCAAAGTTGACGGCACATCCGACGATGTCGATGATGTTGTTGACGACCTCGTGCGCTGCATTCGCCCAGGCACGGTCAACCTTCAATACGCTGAAACCTTGATACTCGAGCTCAGGTAGAAGTTGATTGATCAGCACGGCACCATGTTCGGCGGCATGAATGCTGGTGAACTGGCGATCTCGTGACGACAAAGCACTACAGACGATTTCGAGCGTGTCGTCGCCACTGGGGTTCAGATCGAACACAACGCTAAAACCCATGACAGCGCCTTTGGCCTCGTCGATCAACAGGCCAAAGTGCCATCTTGATACAGGTATTTCTAGTTCCTCCCCGTGGTCATTTATCAGTACAAAAATTGATGCCGCATCGACTTTATGGAAATCGAGTTGCATACAGCCACACGGTCGAAGCGACGGCAAGATGGAAGGGATTCCTGTTCCGACGGCGCCGCGACGGGCGGCTTCGGTTCCTGATCGAGCTTGCGCCGTTCCCTGCGGATCGTCGTTTCGCAGACTGCACAAATAGTTGTGCAAGGACTTGTAGCCACAATTTTCCGTGTTGAACGGCCAATCGTTGTCGGTCAACCCGAGTTTTCGTAAGGCTTTTTTGAATGCGTCGTGTATAGCAATGACGGGTGGACGAGACTCCGGCATCGCTCCTTTCTCATCGTTGCGGTATCCGTGGATAACCATCTCTTCAATTTCCGGGTAGCGTTCAAATAACAGCGAGAGCGCGCCGGAGCAGCCGCCTGACCCGCTACCAGGCTGATGGCGCACCTCCTTTTCTCGACGATAAGTTCCCGTCCTAGTCCCGCGCAACAGGGCAAAGAATCCGAATATCTGACCGTTGGGCCCGAAGCTCAGACAACGAGCGAGCATTCGATACAGATCGGATTTCCAGATTCCAGTTGACTTCGCGATTTCGCTGTAAGTCGCGCCGATGGCATACATTTCCATCGCATGCTTCTTTCGCAGGAATGCAGTTTGTTCGTCGCGCGTTAAGCACGATGTATCCGGGCAAGGCCACGCTCCGATGTCTTGATAAGCTGGCGGAATGCGTTTCCGACGTGCGCCGCGGCTCATGATGCCACCCTCGATAGCAACGACATCGGCCCGACTAACTGCGAGTGAAGATTCGTTCGTGTTGTGCCTCGCTGCAAGGAGGTCGCGACTACGGCAAGCATTAGTGCGACATCAATTTTCGGAATCGCTAGGAGATTCCCCAGCGTGACCGAATGCTGGAGCGATAGGCGTCGAGCAAATTCCTCGGCTTCGCGCCCTAGAAAATGCCCCCTGCATCGCGTGATGGCGGCACAAAGCGTGAGCCAGTTGTCAAACAGGATTTCCTTCCCGAGCAAGTCGCGTTCGGTTTTTACGACATAGGTGGCGCCGGTCTTGTGCGCAGCGCATTCGGACACGTTTTCTGGATCGTGTTCAGCGGCGTGAGCTTTGCGCTTGCCTGAACGTTTCTGGTTCCAGCGGAAGTTCCACCACTCGACGCCACCTCCATGCCGGTAGACGATTGCGTCAACCTTGATTTGAATTTCTTTCCCGTTGCTGTCGAAGCTGCGCGGAGGAGGATGGATATCGTATCCGGCAACGCTTACGTCGCCCTCGAGAAGCACGCTGTGCATGAATGCCAGGTTCGTGTTGATCGTCAGACGCGTGTCATTTTTTGGGGAATCAAAAAACCAAATGCTGGATCTATTTGCGGCCGGTTGCTGCAGAGAGTCGAAAGGTGCCACCCGCCTTGCAAGATCCGTTTGTACCGGTAGCGAGAAAAATGAATGTTCCATGATGTGCCCAAGTCAAGATGGGGCCAACTAGCCCCAAAATTTTCGGCGCACAATTACCTTGACCATGCCTATTCGATAGCGCATAATCATTGTGCGTTCTGTTGGAAAGAGAGCGTCGTTTGTTGCAGCAAACGAGCGTTCTGCGAGCGTGGTCAAGTCATAGCAAGTCCCTCCTTAAATGGTTCCCGTTTGAAAAAGGCAAATGCGACCTGCGTTATTTAAAACGCGAGTCGCATTGCTGTATTTGCTTGTAAAAGCCCCGTCTAGTTCCAATGCGCCGTGCGGATCTTGCCCAACGCAGGCATTTGCTATGCTCAGGTGGATCGCAATGATCTCGGCGACCGGCTAAGTCGGAGGCAAGGTGTATAAATTTGTGGAATTCGAAGGCAAGGTGTGCAGAGTTGTGGAAATCGAAGGCAAAGTGTATAAATTTGTGGGACATTTACCCTGCGCCGACCGTGGCAGACTCTAAAAACTATAGTGCATGCTTCGAGATTGTAAACGTTGCGGAGACGTTACGGGATTTTTGAATATCAATCACTCCAACCAGGTTTGGTGCCAAATTGAATCGGCCTCGAAGTGAATTCTGATAATGCGACCGGCACCGAATTAGTCACTGCCAGTTTTTCCGAAAATCGTCAGCAGCTTTGAGCGCAAGTCTGCCTGCGTATTCGCCGAGCTTAGCCCGAACTCTGGGTGGCATGCGATAAAGCGCTTGTCGCGGCGTGCAACGGCGTGCACCGAATCATGATCGTCGATCGCCAGCCATCGTTCCAGACGCCGCTTATGGATTTCCATCCAGATTTCCTCTACCCGTGAGTGACCCATTGTGGCGACCACGCCGTCGAAGCGAGAGCCGAGGTCGCCTAGCAGCAGCCGTAGGCTGGCGTCGTCGAACCACCGGCGCCAGTTTGAGCTGATGATGATCCGAACGCACGGGTGCGGAGCGAGGGCTTCGGCGAGATGCGGAAGCCATTGAAACAGCCGCGGATTGGCGCGCAGAGCCTCGACGGAATCGGGCAGATCTTCATTCGCGTGGTGCAGCACGCCATCGAAGTCGAGGAAGACGGAGGGGGACGGTTTCATTCTCGCGTGAGTGTGACTCTACATGGAAAACAGTATATCGGATAGCAGATGTATGGCTTTCAGGAGGTGGGCATGCCGCTCCACATCTGAAGTCGACGTCGTATGTCGCCTTGCACGGCCGGATCGCTGAGCCCAAGTTTTTCATCTGTCAAAACCAGTTTGTCGCGGCACCATGCTGGCCAGCCGAATCCGTCGTCGTCCACACCGAACCAATCCCACGGATTCCGGCGAAGAACGTCGCCCCAAATCTGCATGCCGCGCGGCAGCGCAACGAAGTCGCGCAGATCCATGAAACGTCGGTGAAACGTTGCTCCGATCACGCGCCCCTGCAATCGCGGATCAAGCTGCCGTTTGGCGTAGCTAAAGCTGCGTGCGCGCACCCATGATGTGCTGAGGACAATCTTGACGTGAGGATGGCATGCCAAGAGGTCGACCAGAATCTCTTGCCATTCAAACAGGCGGCGACCGGGCGTGGCCAAGATGATGCGCCTGCCGGCATCCAGACGCACGTCTTCATCGTGCAACACCCCGTCGAAATCCAGGTAGCACGCATACAGACGGGGAATTTGGTTGTCAACAATACCGACCATGATCCGAATTTCACGGGCACGTCAACAGGAATGCTAGAGTGCCCAGTTGGTTATCAACGACCTGATTTCCGCATTTGCTTTCGACTCCTCCTTTTTCAGCGAAAGAGGTTGATGACAAAGCGGACGATCTTGTAGGCAAAGAATCCGAGAAGGAGCAAGTAAAGACATGATCCCAGGATCTTCCACCACCATTCGTTGCGCCATCCAATGTTGAGGATTTGCAGGACCAAGCTCGATCCCATGAACAGCGCCAGGTAGCCAAGAAAATTCATTTGGCCGCCGGTTTCGTACATGACGCAGCCACATAGCCGACAAATGTGCTGCGTCTTCATGTATCGAAGCAGCCCAAGTCCTGGTCGGTAGTGCCAAAGGTGAGGTATGCCGTTCGCCTTGCACTTCGGGCATTGTATTGTATCCATCGTCTCCCTTAAATCATCAAGCCAGGCCGGCGGGTCCTCAGTTTTTGGCAAACCGCTATGCCGGTGCCCTTATTTTTTATTTTCGGCGGGAAGAAATGCCGCCGTTTATTGCGCCTCGTTGGGGCCGGGCGGCGCGCCGGTCGCGCCTAGGAGGCCCATTGGGTATCTCCGCTCGATTAATTGATCATCGCCTGAGGACGGAGAGTGATCACCACATCCCGAATGCCGTCGATCAGGCGCAGCGTCTCCGACTGATCGGAAACCCTCAACGACAACTGCACGAACAACTTGCCAAGCTCGGCCTGGAAGAATTCGACCGGCATGTCGGGATTGGCCTCGGAAAATTCGTCCATTGCCTGCACCAGAGTGCAATAGAGCTCGGTGGACTTCTTTTTCAGTCCTTGAATCGTGTTCATGGTCAGTCTTCGGCAGAACTATTTCACCCGCTTGTACTCGAGGTTGCCACCCATGAAGTTGGGGAACAGCAGTTTGTCGTCGGCTTTGACGTAAGGAATGCCGATCGTGCCGAGCGGGCCGTCGATCTTCAGCACGCCGTCCTTGACGGTGCCGGCGAATGTCGCCGTCGTCGTTGTACCGGCCTGGCTGATGAACGTGCCTTTGTAGGCCGGGTCGGTCAATTTCAGGAGGAGGCTCTCGCCGTTCTGGGAAATTTCGCAAATATGCTTGCCGTCGTCTGTTTGCCACTTCCCAACGTATTCGGAACCCGGGTGGCCGCAGGCCGATAAGAACGCTGCCAGCAGCGCCACGAGGATTTTTTTCAAAGTCATCGGCGTAAAGGGTTCCGTTTTGGACGAGGCGATTCGAGCTGCTTTCGGGACGCAGCTATCCCTACCTTGGCCGGGAAATTGAATGGCTTTCGCCGGGAAAGGTGTCAATTAGTAACTATAGTTAATAGACTACCACAACCACATGGGCAAAGCTACACGCCCATGAGCCGAATCCCCGCCAAGCAATCCGCACTCGCGCGATTTGCGCACAATTTGCGCGTGATTCGCACCGAAAAAGGGCTCAGTCAGGAAGACGTGGCGGCCGAAGCGGAAATCAGCCAGACGTTTTTAAGTCAGGTCGAAAGCGGGAAGCGAAATGTCTCGATGAACGTTGCAGAACGACTTTCTCAGGCCGTGGGCGCCGAATTGATCGACCTGCTGCGACCGTTTTGACGTCGCGGCATCTTCTCCTCAACAAAAATCCCGGCTCCGCGTCTCCAGGTCACCCAGCAAGTGGGTGAAATCCACCAGCATCTTTGACACCAGGTGGCGCACGTCGCTCTGGTTTTGCCATTGGCTGTTGGCCATCGTGCCGCCGGGCGAATACCATGCATGGCTGCGCTGTCGTGACAACGAAGTCGCCCGATCATTTTTGAGGCTCTACCGAACTGAAATAATGAGGTCGGCAGCAGCGCCCGAGCCACCGGCGGCAAAAGTGTGAAAACTACGACATTTGTAGTCCTTTAAGCTGCGACACCCGCGCCTAGCATCACGTTGTTGCGAATGCTTTGGGATATATGACCAATTCGGCTGGATCCGGGTCCAGTTTGGCTTAGCCACGCCCGGTTGCGGTATCCTTTGCAGACAACTATTCATCGAAAGACCGAATTCACTCCGCCATGGCAAGCATCATTCGCAACGCTAAAATCTCCTCGAACAAGCGTAAATTGGCGCGGCCTGGCACCGATCCAGCGGAACAATTCGAGCTGTCGGACCATGCACAGGCACAAACATCGAGCGCCCAACGGTCGGTGACGGATACCGGCGAAGCAGGGGCTGCGAAATTGCCTGCCGAGAACCAGCAGCAGCTTCAAGCGCTCTTCGAGAAAGCCAAGCAATCTGTGCTTGGGCAATTCAAGGCGGAAGCCGAAGCGGCCCGCGAATTGGGCCGGCAACGCGGACTGCAAGAGGGGCGCCAAGCCGCACACGACGAGTTGCGCCAGACAGTTGCATCTGACCTGGACCGCTTGCGTTCGATCATGGGCAAGCTGGAGGCTTCGCTGAACACAGGTATCGAGGACCTCGAAGACATCGCCTTGGCAATCACCATGGAGGCGCTTTGCAAGATGCTGGGAGCCGCTGCCGTCGATCAGGAATCGGTCAAGGCCCAAATTCGGCATGCGGCTGCGCAGGTGCAAAAACAAGAGTTGCTGCAGGTTCGCTTGCACCCTACGGATCTTGCGATGCTGAAAGATATGTGCGGACTCAATCTGATATTGCCCTCAGGTAAAAATATCTCGTGGGTCGCCGATTACTCTATCGAACTGGGCGGTTGCATATTGAAAACTAATCACGGCAGATTTGATGCGCGCTTCGAAACGCAACTGAGCCAACTGAAACAAACCTTGCTGGAAGTGCGTTCTCAGCGGAAAGGCTGAGCTTCTCTGTAAAATTCCAAGTCGAAACTTATTAAATTACTAATATTTCCCGCACTTTTGGTCCGAAATGGTGTGCATCCAGGCAAGAAATCGCTCCTGTTACAAAATATTTTTCAATTTTGCCCTAAACAATTTTCGCGCCGCAAGGATATATTCCCGAGCGGCATGCCCGGCGAAGTCTTTTTCGCTGAACTTCTGCAGTCCTGCTCCTGTAAGTTGCTCTAATGCAATACACATGTGATTGCGTATTGCGAACGGTTTTGTTTCTTGTCACTTTTTAATTGCATCTGGTTAAGTAAAGGCGCGAAGTCATGGTAGCTATCGTCAGCGGTCAAAATCTGGGTTTGGGCTTGGGCAAGGTCAACGGTTTGAACGATCCTGCGCTCGGTCAGGGGCAAGTCGGACAAAATGGACAACAGGTTTCGATCAACGCCGCTACAGGCAATCTGGTGGTCCAGGATCAGGACACGACGCTACTGGACAACGGCCTCGATCTGGGGGCGTTGCGCACCTATAACAGCCAGGGACAATTCAATACGGCCAACGGGCCGAGCTGGGCGCAGGGCGCGGCGGTAAAGTCGGTTGCCGTAAGCGGAACACTGGCGGCGGACGGTAGTACCGTCATCAGAACCGACAGGGACGG
>DASVLM010000334.1:0-1522 GCA_036384875.1 Noviherbaspirillum sp. | reverse complement strand
CGAGAGGTCTGCCGCAAGCACAACGTCACCGAGCAAACGTTTTTCCGCTGGCGCAACAAATACGGCGACATGACGGTGTCCGACGCCCGCAAGCTCAAGGATCTGGAGTCGGAGAATGCCCGGCTGAAGAAGATCGTGGCTGAGCAGATGCTGGCCATTGAAGGCTTGAAGGAGATTGCCGCAAAAAAATACTGACCCCGGCAGCCAGGCGCGAAGCCATCGACATCCTGAAAGCCAAGGGACTGTCGGAGCGGACAGCGTGTCGAATTGCCGGGGTGAGTCGTCGGATTGCGAACTATGAGTTGAAGCAACCCGCCAAGGATAAGGAGCTGGAAGCGCAGCTCATCGAGACAGCAGGCCTCTATCCGCGCTTTGATTATCGCCGCATTGCCGTGATGACCGAACAAAGCGTTGGACGGGTATGGCGCCTATGGCGCAGCCTGGGATTGAATCTACCCAAGCGGCGGCCGCGCAAGCGGCGTTGCGGCAACGATATTCGCATTCCTGGTGCGACGCAGCCCAACAGCGTCTGGTCGTACGACTTCGTGCATGACCGGCTGGCCAACGGCGGCACCTTGAAGTTGCTGTGCGTGCTGGACGAGCATACGCGGGAATGCCTGGCCATCGAAGTGGGGAAATCATTGCGAAGTCAGGATGTGATTCTGACGCTGTCACGATTAATGCGTTTGTATGGAAAGCCTGCTTATATTCGCTCCGACAACGGCGCGGAATTTACCGCCACGGCAGTCATGAAATGGCTGCGAGACCAGAATGTCGGCCCGGCCTATATCAAGCCGGGCAGTCCCTGGCAGAACGGGTTTGTGGAAAGCTTTAACGGCAAGCTACGCGACGAATGTCTGAACCGGGAATGGTTCGTCACCCGCCGCGAAGCGAAGATCGTGATCGAGAAGTGGCGGCAGTTTTATAACAACGAGCGACCGCATTCTGCGCTCGGCAATCGGACACCGGCCTCGGTAGGCCAGCAACGATGGCAAAATCAGGCTGCTTGAGTTGGAAGACTAACCTGCAGACTGGCTACAAATTTCTATATCAGGTCACCGGATCCGGCCGTTTGCCATCGGCCGGAACAACTGGCTATTCGCCGGCAGCTTGCGCGCGGGGCAGCGCGCCGCGGCCATCATGAGCTTGATTCAATCAGCGAAATTGAACGGGCATGACGCCTTCGCTTACATGAAGGACGTGCTCGATCGCCTGCCGAGCTGGCCGAACAGCCGCATCGACGAACTCCTGCCGCATCGCTGGCGTCCGGCTGCGTAACCTCATGCGCATCCTGCGTCAAGATGGGGATGCCCACGCGCTTACGAACAAGTAGCGCGAACTTCTGTTGCAGGAGGTTTGGGAGGTGGTGTTTTTGGGTTGAGCAAAGCAAAACGCCTCCGGTGTTTCCACGGGAGGCGTTTTCAATAACAAGCCTGACGATTACCTACTTTCACACTGGTTGCAGCACTATCATCGGCGCGACGTCGTTTCACGGTCCTGTTCGGGATGGGAAGGGGTGGTA
>DASVLM010000333.1:0-3016 GCA_036384875.1 Noviherbaspirillum sp. | reverse complement strand
CCGCGCAACTTGGCGCGCGACAGTACTACCCGCTCGATGCCGACACCATGCTCAACGAGCACAGCTGGAAGGCAGCCCTGCGCGCAGCCGGTGCTGCAGTGGCAGCGACCGATGCGGTCATCGCCGGCGAGATTGAGAATGCCTTCTGCGCCATCCGGCCGCCCGGCCACCATGCGCGGCCATCGGAGGCAATGGGCTTTTGCCTGTTCGGCAACGTGGCGATCGCCGCGCGCCATGCGATGGACGTGCATGGCCTGGAGCGCGTCGCGATCGTCGATTTCGACGTGCATCACGGCAATGGCACAGAAGAAGCCTTCCTCGACGATCGGCGGGTGCTGATGGTGAGCTTCTTCCAGCATCCGTTCTATCCCTATACCGAAATCCACGACTTGCCCAACATGGTCAATATTCCGGTTCCGGCCTACAGCGGCGGGGACACGGTGCGCCAGCTGGTGCGCGAGAAATGGCTGCCGGCACTGGACGCGCACCGGCCCGAGATGATCTTCATTTCAGCCGGTTTCGACGCCCATCGCGAAGACGATCTGGGGCAGATGGCGCTGGTGGAAGCGGATTACGCGTGGATCACCGAGCAGGTCGTGCAGGCGGCGCGCAAGCATGCCAAAGGGCGCATCGTGAGCTGCCTGGAAGGCGGCTACAACCTTTCCGCGCTGGGCCGCAGCGTGGTGGCGCATGTAAAGGCGCTCGCCGGGATAGGGTAGCAATCCGAAGCTCGGGTCCGGCGGCATGCGGGACCGCAGGTAAAATAGCGGCTAGCCCTCCCACAAAAGAATTCCGCATGTCCATACAATGGTTCCCCGGTCACATGAACGCCGCCCGCAAGAAGGCGGCGGAGTCCATGGAAAAGACCGACCTCGTGATCGAGGTGCTGGACGCGCGCATGCCGCAGGCCAGCAGCAATCCGATGATCGAACAGCTGCGCAAGCAGCGGCAGCGCCCCTGTCTCAAGCTGCTCAACAAGGCCGATCTCGCCGATCCTGCCGCCACCAAGGAGTGGCTTGCCTACTTCAACGCGCAGAAGGACGTGCATGCGGTAGCGATCAGCAGCAAGAAGCCCGCCGACGTCGCCAAGGTGCCGTCGCACGCGATGAAGCTCGCTCCGCATCGCGGCACCGCGCTCAAGCCCTTGCGCATCATGATCATGGGCATTCCCAACGTTGGCAAATCCACCCTGATGAACGCGCTGCTGAAAAAGCGTGTCGCGGCGGTCGGCGATGAGCCTGCCGTGACCAAGTCGCAGCAGCGTCTTTACCTCGGCAACAACATGGTGCTGGTCGACACGCCCGGCATGCTGTGGCCGAAGATCGAGCATCCCACCGACGGCCTCATGCTGGCGGCCGGGCATGCCGTGGGCATCAATGCGGTGATCGAAGAAGAAGTGGCAACCTTTCTCGCGGAGCAATTGCTTGCCCACTATCCGCAACTGATCACGGCCCGTTACGGCTTTTCGCATGAAGGCATCGATGGCGTTGCGGTCATCGAAGGCATCGCGAAGAAGCGTGCCTTCCGCCTCAAGGGCGGCGACCTGGATTTCGAGAAGGCAGCCATCACGCTGCTGCAGGATTACCGTAGCGGCGCGCTCGGCCGCATCAGCCTCGAATCGCCTGAGCGGCGCAAGCATCTGCTGGCGACCTACCAGCCGCCGGAATCCCTCGGCTTGAAGGAAGAACCCGAAGAAGAGGACATCGACGATGAATGACGCTCCCTACGTGCTGCGCGCGCAAGCCGGCGGCGTGCTGACGCTGACGTTGAATCGCGGCGAGAAATTCAACCCGCTGTCGGAAGAGATGATGGCCGCGCTGCAACGCGAGCTCGATGCGGCAAAGGCCGACGAGAGCGTGCGCGTGGTGGTGCTTGCCGCAGCGGGCAAGGCATTCTGCGCCGGACACGACCTGAAGCAGATGCGCGCCACGCCGTCCGAGGCGTACTACAAGCAGCTCTTCAATCAGTGCAGCAAGATGATGCTGGCCATCCAGCAGATGCCGCAGCCTGTGATTGCGCGCGTGCAGGGCATTGCCACCGCAGCCGGATGCCAGCTGGTCGCGATGTGCGATCTTGCCGTGGCGGCTAGCGAAGCGAAGTTTGCGGTGTCGGGTGTCAATTACGGTTTGTTCTGCTCGACGCCCTCGGTCGCCCTGGCGCGCAATGTGTCGCGCAAGCAGGCGATGGAAATGCTGCTGACCGGCGAATTCATCAATGCCGAAACGGCGCGTGAACGCGGCCTCGTCAATCGCGTGGTGCCGGCGGCGGAACTCGATGCGGAAATCGCGCAGCTCACCGCCAGCATCCTCGCCAAACCTGCGGTTGCCATTGCGATGGGCAAGCAGCTCTTCTACAAGCAGATCGAGATGGGCATCGGTGCTGCGTACCAGATCGCAGGCCAGACCATGGCGTGCAACATGATGGACGAGGCCGCGCTGGAAGGTGTGCAAGCCTTCATCGACAAGCGCGAGCCGGCGTGGAAGGGCGGTGCGCGTTGAAGGGCGCGATGGATCGCTATCTCGCCTCCAGCGTCTACATCGACTGGATGCATCCGCAGGTCAGCACGCGGGCAGCCGAACTTGCGGCGGGAGCTGCATCGGATGCCGACGTCGCGAAGCGATGCTTCGAATTCGTGCGGGACGAGATTCGCCACAGCTGGGACTATCGGCAGAATCCGGTGACCTGCGCCGCTTCCGAAGTGCTGGCTCACGGCACCGGCTATTGCTATGCGAAGAGTCATCTGCTTGCCGCGCTCCTGCGCGCGAACGGCATTCCTGCGGGTTTGTGCTACCAGCGCCTGACTGTCGGCACCGATGGGCCGCCGTTCTGCCTGCATGGCCTGAACGCGGTCTACCTGCGGGAATTCGGCTGGTATCGCGTCGACGCGCGCGGTAACAAGCCGGGCGTCGATGCCGCATTCTGCCCGCCGCGGGAACAACTGGCGTTTCCTATCCTGCGTCCCGAGGAGCGCGACTTGCCGGAAATCTGGGCGGACCCGATTGCGCCGGTGATCGAA
>DASVLM010000332.1:0-2517 GCA_036384875.1 Noviherbaspirillum sp. | reverse complement strand
TTTCAAGGAAACTGCTTCTCGGAACCGACTTCGACGCTTCGGCCACCGACAGCATGACTTTGTACGCCGTCAAAAGAGCTATGGCCATTTCTTTGGATGCGCTCATGATCTTGGCGTTTGCACTCAACTCGGCTTTTCCACCTTCGCACTTCAGTCCGGATTTGACTTGGGCTGAAAAACGGTTGCAGTCGAATTCGTTCAAGGCATAAACCAGATCCTCGTCGACCTGCCAGATTCCCGGGCTGTGAAAGCCGAGAAAAGGCCCGTCGTGCGATGAGCACTTGTCGTGGGTACAGGCGCCGCCGGCGGCGATCCCGAGTTCCTGGATCTCCTTTTCAGCGTAGACGCGACCACAGGCAGTACATTCAAGGGAATGCGTGCTTGTAAGTACGATCATTGGGACTCCTTTTCTATGTTGGGTCCCCATCGAAAGCATCGCCCGACAAGGCGGATACTCTGACGGGGGACGGTTTGTGAAATGCTGGTTGCCCAGCTGCTCTTCCCGCATAACGCGGAGAAAACGTTGTCCGATATCACGCAGACATGAGACAAGGTTCTCACGGAGATTGGGAATAACAAGAGAGGGACAGGGAAACATTTGGCGTACGTCGATTTCTCAACGTACGCCGCGTGTTGTTCACTTTTCAGGCCCGATTGGTTGCGAACGGCCGATCGACGACAAACCGGCTTGCAAGTAATGCCGCATATGCCTGCTTGTGCATCTCCTCGACCCTTCGTTTTGCGACCGGATGCTGAAGCTTTTCCGATCCGTCCATGCGTCTCAGCCAGTTCACCTCGATAGGCGAAACGCCGACATCAATCATCCACTGAAAGCGATTCGAATTTCCAGAAGTTGGGTTTCCAGAGTTAGCCATGTGCAGTTCTCCAATAAGTTGTGCGGACAGGACCGTCCCTGATGGGCCCGACAGACCCATGAGGGACAGCCCTGCCCCTTAAAGGAGCGGACTGTCTACGGCGACGAATTGAAACAACACGCGGCTACCGACTGCGTCCGATGTGATGCTATTCGTGACGCATTTTCGGCAGAACGTGCTTTTCAAACATCCTCGACAGCTTGGCTTTCTTCGCATTTGCCCAGATCGAGGTGGCTTTCCACCTGCTCACCACTGCAAAGCGAACTTTCCACAGCCGCTGTTGGACGGCTACCTGATGGCGCAGATAGGCCTTCACCAATGCTTCTACCACGAGAGCGGAGGCAAGGAATACGACGAATCCGAACAGCACCAAGAAGTTGTACAGGTACTCGGCCAGCATGGTTATCTCCTAAAGTTTGAGCGAGGCACTAACCCGTTGCGGGGCGAGGCCCCGCGGGGGTTGGTGTTACGTCAAAATCCAGCAGTAAATGCCGGCCAGGTTAATGACCGTGTATACAGCCTGTTGCAGCATCAGCCAACCTTGTCGCTTCCGGTAGAAGTGGCAGGTCAGCGCAATGCTTGACAACACGAACGGGAAATACGCGAAGCTAAACCCCGTGATGCGCAGAGCAAACCATGCGGAACCGCCCATTCCAAGCACGGAACCGATGGCTTCAACCAACTTCTCGCGAATCAAACGTCGCCGTGCCAATCCAGTGACCTGGCTTGGCACAAAGAACTGCTCATGCAAACCGATCAGGATGGATTGGACGACGATGTTCATTGGTTAACTCCCTTGCGCAGCGTAAAAATCGTCCATGGTGGCTTCTTCCACGACGACATCTTCAGGTTGAATATCGAGGTCCGAATCGCCCGAGTTCGCGGCCAGTTCATGATGATGCGACCGACTGCGAGGTTCGAACTCCAGACCATCGGAACCCATATCGCCAAAAGGATCCGACGGGAGGCCAGGGTCAAACTCCTCCAGGGATCGATGAGGCATGATGGCTGCTGCGATAGCAGTTGCGGCCATCGACGGCATCATGAATGACACCGCCGGCTTTACAGGCACCGTCGCTTGTCCATACGTGACAGTGATCGGTTCCGGCGCAGTCTTGGGCTTCCTTGCGGTTGCTCTTGTCTGTCCGGTTGCCTTTGATGCAGTTGTGGTACCGCTTGATGACTTCCTCGGCGTTGAAAAACCATGAAGGTTAATCTTCACCGGAGCACAGATCTGTGTGTTTGACATCAGATACCTCCAAAAACACCGGGAGATACCTGAACCCGAGCCGGGAAAGGTGTCCCGGTAGGGTTGAAAAATGCTGGATACCCAGCTGCTTTTTTCCGCAAGAAGCGCGGAGAAAATCCTGTCCAATACCAATGCGGCATGAGACAAAATTCTCGTTGTGGGTATATGCAGTGATTGGCGAAACGCCGAAGAACTTCAGATGCCAGGCGGCGCCGGCGAGGATGATGCTGATTTGCCCGTCAGCTCGGTATTTCCTTTATACCGATCAATGAAAAAACTGTCAAGCCGGTCGATATGCTGCCCGTACCGAACGGACGAGACCGCGGCGGCGAACAGCGGCAATTCGCCAGAGGCCGACGATCGCGTCCAATATGGAAAAAAAAATGCGCCCTT
>DASVLM010000331.1:0-3759 GCA_036384875.1 Noviherbaspirillum sp. | reverse complement strand
GCCCTCACTGAAGCCGGCCTGAAGGCGATACCGGTGTCCGGCCAGGACTGCGATGTTGCGGCGTTGAAGCGCATCGCACGCGGCGAGCAGACGGTGTCCGTGTTCAAGGACCCGCGCAAGATCGGCGATGCAGCGGGTTGGGTCGCGGTCGAACTGGCCAAAGGCAGGAAGCTCTCAGAGATTCCCGGCACAGCGCGCTGGAGCGGCGGCTCGAAGAAGATTCCGATGACGGCGCTGCTGCTGACCCCGGTGGCGATTACCGCGAAGAATCTCGATTACGTCCTCGCTGCGCGAATGATAGACAAGGTGAAATTGTGCGAAGGCATCGCGCAGTCCAACCTGCCGCCGGCCTGCCGTTGAAGCAAGGAGCGGCATGTACCACGTGCATTACTGTGCAACTGCATGTTTGATCTGTTCGGCATCGTGCCTCGATAATCCGAAGCGGCGCTTGCGTCCTTGATCTGCCTCTACTTCACGTATCGGGAAAATCGATGTAATACGCTAGTAGTCACTTTGACAATCAAGGGCGCCCGGTACATCTTTGTCATCTTGCCTCAACGTATCGCACACGTCCCGTTGGCCAAGAACAAGAGAAGGAGCGATGAATGACGATTAGACGCGAGGACCTGGTCGCAGCCGCTGCGGTCGGCCTGTTGCAGTACAGGCAGGTCGAGCCTTTGCTGGTATTCCTGCTGCAACGCGATGTGCGCGCGCAGCGAGAGGCCATGCTGGCACGACAGGGTCGACAGCGTCTGTTTGCCAGTGGAATCAACGTCGCGCTGACTCGCATCGTCGTCGTGCTTGCGCTGGTGACCGCGATACTGTTTGCCGTGCTGTTTTCTTCGCGCGTGGTGCATGCGTTCGGCACCACCGCCTTGCTGCTGTTCGGCTCGGCATATGCCGCCGGCGGCCTGGGGCTGGCGGTATGGCTGCGCCGTCGCGGCTTTTGCGCGCGCGTGCGCGTGGCTGCGGCGGTGGCGCTCGCGTCGGTGCCTCTGGCAGTGCTTGCGTTGCAGTACGTAATCGCGCTGTAAGGCCAGCCGCTAGCCGGCCGCAATCCTCTTCTTTTGCGCACCCAGGCGAACCACCGGAGCGCGCTGCGATGTTGCATGCATCGGCGATGCCGGCACTGTTGCCTGCGCCGCCTGCATCTGTTCGAGCTTGAAGACGCTCACCACCATGGCCAGGTTTTCCGCCTGGTCCTTCAGCGCTGCCGCGGCGGCTGCCGCTTCCTCGACCAGCGCGGCATTCTGCTGCGTGGCTTCATCCATCTGCGTGATCGCTTCGTTGACCTGCTCGATGCCCGCGCTCTGCTCGCGGCTGGCTGCAGTGATCTCGCTGACGATGTCGGCGACATGCTTGATGCTGTTGACGATCTCGTCCATCGTGGCGCCGGTTTCATCCACCAGCTTCGCGCCGGCATCGACTTTGTTCACCGAGTCGTTGATGAGCTCCTTGATTTCCTTGGCCGCGGCAGCGGAACGCTGGGCTAGCGTGCGCACTTCGGACGCCACCACGGCGAAGCCGCGCCCTTGTTCGCCGGCGCGCGCTGCTTCCACCGCGGCGTTCAATGCCAGGATGTTGGTCTGGAAGGCAATGCCGTCGATCACGCTGATGATGTCCACGATCTTGCGCGACGACTCGTTGATCGAGCCCATGGTGTCTACCACATTCGCCACCATGCGCCCGCCTTTGGCGGCGACTTCCGAGGCAGACAAGGCAAGCTGGTTCGCCTGCATCGCGTTCTCGGCATTCTGCTTCACGGTGCCGGTAATCTCTTCCATCGACGCCGCGGTTTCTTCCAGCGATCCGGCCTGCTGCTCGGTACGCGCCGACAGATCCATGTTGCCGGTTGCAATCTCGCCGGAGGCGGATGCAATGGCGTCGGTGCCGCTGCGGACTTCGGCGACGATGCGCACCAGGCTCTCGGTCATATCCTTCAGTGCTTGCAGCAACTGGCCGGTTTCATTGGTCGATGCGACCTTGATATTGGCAGTGAGGTCGCCCGCCGCCACGCGCTTGGCATAACCGACGGCTTCTTCCATCGGCAGCGTGATCGAACGGACGATGCGCAGCGCGACGATCGCGCCTACCACGGCGAGTGCAACGAGCGCGGCCAACAGGAGATACTGGGTGCGTACCACTGTCGCGCGGCGCGCTTCAACGATGTTGGTCAGGTCGGTAACGATGACGTCGTACAGCTTCGACTGCGCGTTGATCGTCTCCGTTGTCTTGGCGAAAAAATCGCGTGCCGGATAGGCGAACTGTTCCGGCGTGACGATCTCGTCGCGCGCCAGCTTGATCACCTGCTCGCCCGCGTCGCGCGAGGCCTGCAGTGGCCCGTCAAGATTTTCCTTGAGCGAGGGATTGGCGGCAATCGCCTTTTCCAGCAAATGGCTGATGCGTGCGTAGTAATCGTTGGCCTTGTCCGCGTACGACATGATCTGTCCGCGGTCTTCCAGCGTGGCGGACTTGCTGGTCAGGATCGCCGATCCGCGTGCGCGCATGCGCCCCAGTGTTTCCATCAATTCCGGCGAATCGATCAGGCTCGCCTGCACGAGGTTGTAGCTGTCCTTGCCGGGGTCAAGCATGACATTGAAATGATCGGCGATGGCGCCATTGAGCTTGACCAGCCGACCGATGAGCGCAGTGTGTTCAGCAAAGCTGTCCTTCGGAGCCAGCGACTGCTGCGCCACCTTTGCGGCAAGCGGCGTCCATGCCGCGCGCGCTTCCTTCCAAAGGTTTTGAATGAGTGGCGACTCGATATTGCGTTCGACCTGCTCCGCCTCTTCGAATGCCTTGTCCACTTCGGCCTGCTTCGCCGCGCGCGCCGCCTTGGCGTTGTTGTCGCCGGAAAGCACGAGGGCCGACATGCCGCGATGCTGCTGTATCAGCACGACCACTTTGAGCACGGCCCGGATAGGCGGAATGCCTTGTTCTTCCATGCTGGCTGCACTGACTTCCTTGGTCGCCTCCCGAACATAGAGGCCGAGCGGCGCCATGATGAGCAGGGCGGCGAACAAGCCGAGCAGCGCGAACTTCTGCCATAGCATGAGGCGATTCAATACATTGTTCATGTTTATTCCTTGAGGCGTGCGGCTGGCGCGAGGGGGTACTGCAGGTTGACGTGGCAAGTCGTCCGACACGGCTGCGGGCGGAGCCGCAATCGGTCAGCTGTCTTGCCATGCCAGTCGGGAATGGGGACTGGGGATGATGCCGGGAGGGTGCGTTATGTTTGCCAACGCAGCAACGACCTTACCTTTATAGAGGACGCCAAGCCGTATGGCAATCATTCCGAAGGCTTATTTGTTGCAAAGGCGCGCTATCCGTCACATTTGCTTGAAGAGATGGGCGAACACGCGGCTGACCTGCACGGTTTCGGTGCGTCCGCGCAGGGTCAGGGTGAGCTTGCCGGTATCGTCGCGCACCGCCGCCTGGATGAGCGCGGCATTGACCACGGTGCCGCGATGCACCTGCCAGAACTGGTCCGGATCGAGCTGAGGCAGCAACTCCTTCAGGCTGGTGCGAATCAGCGCATCGCCGTTGGCGGTGACCACGTTCACGTACTTGTCCGCCGCTTCGAAATAATGCACTTCTGACACGGGAATCATCCTGACCTGGTTGCCGACACCGGCGCGAATCATCGTGAGGCGCTGCGCGGGTTGGACCACGCCCGGCACCAGCGAACGCAACTGGCCGACGATGCGTTCCAGCTCGTCGTTGCGCTGCGTATTCTTCTGCAGCCGCGCCTTGAGTCGC
>DASVLM010000330.1:0-4211 GCA_036384875.1 Noviherbaspirillum sp. | reverse complement strand
GGCGTCGTGCGGGAGCCTTCAGAGTTTTCGATGACCTTGGGCTGGCCGCCTTCCATGATGGCGACGCAGGAGTTGGTCGTGCCCAAATCGATGCCAATGATCTTGCCCATGATTGTGTTCCTTTAATAAAAGCTGGATTTTTGATGTGTTGTATATGTGGAACAAAGCGCCGGTTTCAAGCGCCATTGCCGCGATTTTTTTACTGCGCCACCGTCACGAGCGCAGGCCGCAGCAGGCGGTCGGCGATCATGTAACCCTTTTGCAGCACCGTCACGATGGTATTGGCGTCCTGCTCGGCAGGCACCATCGAAATAGCCTGGTGCCTCATCGGATCGAGCTTTTCGCCCGGAACCGGATTGATCTCGACCAGGCGGTTCTTCTCGAAGGCCGACGACAACTGCTTGAGTGTCATTTCCACGCCTTCCTTCAGCGAGTCGAGCGAAGGCGTCTCGAGCTTGAGCGCCATTTCGAGGCTGTCCTTGACCGGCACCAGCGCCTCGGCAAAGCTTTCGATCGCAAACTTGTGGGCCTTGGCGATATCTTCCTGTGCCCGGCGACGGATATTTTCGGTGTCCGCCTTGGCACGCAGGAAGGCGTCCTGCATTTCCGCAATCTTGACTTCCGCCGCAGCCAGCTTTTCTTCCATGCCGGGTACCGCTGCCTGCCGTGCACCAGCCTCGGCTTGCGGCTGCGCGTCGGATTCCATCGTCGCGGTTTGCCCGTTGTTCGCCTGCTCGGCTTGCTCCTGCATTTTCTCTTGGTCTTGCATCTCGAAAAATCCCCCGAACAATCAATGACTTAATGATTTATACCGCACTCAAATGGGGCTGACCGGAGGTTTTTCAAGAGGGAAGATGGGAATTTATTGCGATTGGTAAAGACCGATGCTGCAGCGTAACCCGCCGTTACACAGTTTACGTGTTCATGGGATTTCAACTTCCTGCTGCCGTACTAATATGTATTTGAAGAGGACGTTTTTTTTCAACCAGGCAAGGAGGACATCATGAAGCTCCAGCTGATTTCGATTTCAGCCGCAATTGTCGCCTACGCCTTGCTCGCAAGCGCCTGGATCTGCCAGGCAGACCTGCTTCCGCTTCTCTGACGCAGCAAGGTTGGGCAACAGACGCCTGAAAGCGCCCGTTACCTCGTCAGTCCGCCGCTCCCATGGCCTTGGCCCGGGAGCGCGCCAGTTCTGCATCCTTCTTCATCTCTTCCCGCACCGAAGGAGCCAGCATGGTCGGCCATCCGATCAGGTGCTGTTCGGCGATCTCGGCAAGCGCGTCGATCCAGTACGGCGCATCGTTAAGGCAGGGAATGTAGTGGAATTCCCGTCCGCCGGCAGTCAGGAAATCGCCCTTGCCTTCCATCGCGATCTCTTCCAGGGTTTCCAAGCAATCGCTGGTAAAACCGGGGCACATCACATCCACCCGCTTGACGCCCTCCTTTGCCAGCTTCTGCAGCGTCGGCGCGGTATAGGGTTGAAGCCACTCCGCGCGTCCGAAACGCGACTGGAAGGTAACCATGTACTCCTCCGGCGATAACCTCAAGGCATCCGCCAGCAGCCTTGCCGTCTTGTGACACTCGCAATGGTAAGGGTCACCCAGCAACAGCGTGCGCTTGGGCACGCCGTGAAAACTCATCACCAGCTTGTCCGGCCGCCCGTTGCTGTCCCAATACGCCAGCACCGATTTCCTGAGCGCCTCGATATACGCGTCATGGTCGTGGTAATGCTTGACCATGCGCAATTCCGGCACATTCCGCACCTTGGCGTAATGAGCAAATACCACGTCGAAAATCGATGCTGTCGTGGTGCCGGAATACTGCGGATAGGCAGGCAGCACAAGGATGCGATCACACCCTTCGGCTTTCAGCCTGTCGAGCACTTCCGGCAACGCCGGATTACCGTAGCGCATGGCATAGGCAACCTGGACCTGGTGACCACGCTCGCCGAGATAACCCTGCAGCAAGGTCGCCTGCTTCTCAGTGTAAATCTTCAGCGGCGATCCTTCCTGGGTCCAGATGGACGCGTATTTCGCGGCCGACTTGCCGGAACGGAAAGGCAGGATCACGCCATGCAGGATCAAGGACCACACTGCCTTGGGAATCTCGACGACACGCGGGTCCGACAGGAATTCCTTGAGGTAGCGGCGCACGGCGGACGGCGTCGGCGCATCGGGCGTCCCGAGGTTGACCAGCACGATCGCGGTACGCGGCAGGTTGCCGTGGGTGTGAGCAGGTTCGGATTTGAAAGGCATGCTAGCGGGCAGTATCCAGGTTCAGGAGGCAAGCAGTTCGCGCGCGTGCTTGCGCGTGGTGGCCGTGATTTCGATCCCGCCCAGCATGCGCGCAATTTCTTCGACACGCGACTTCGTATCCAGTGCATCGATGCTGGATACCGTCTTGCCGGCGGAACTGCGCTTGCTGACCTGGAAATGCTGGTTGGCCTGGCTGGCAACCTGCGGCAGGTGGGTCACGCACAGTACCTGGCGGTCCTGGCCGAGGCGCTTCAGCAAGCGACCGACGACTTCCGCGACGCCGCCGCCGATACCGCTGTCCACTTCGTCGAAGATCAGCGTCGGCGTTGCGGTGGCGCTCGATGCAATCACGGAAATCGCCAGCGAGATACGCGCCAGTTCGCCGCCGGACGCCACCTTTGCCAGCGGTCGCAACGAGGTACCGGCATGTGCGGCGACCATGAATTCGACCTGTTCCAGGCCGTATGCGGCAGGCTCGCCGGCGTTGAGTGCAACCTCGAAACGCCCTCCGGACATGCTGAGATCCTGCATCGCCGCCGTCACTGCCTCGCCGAGCGCCTTCGCCGCCTTGGCGCGCGCCTTCGACAGCTTCTGCGCGAGTTCCAGGTAGGCTTGCCTGAGCTTTTCTTCCTGCGCGCGCATCGCGTCGAGATCGCTGGCATCGGCCAGCTGCTTCAGTTGCGCCGACAGTGTGGCGAGTTCCTGTGGCAAATCTTCCGGCTGCACACGGAACTTGCGCGCAGTTGAGTGGATGGCATCGAGGCGCGCCTCGACTTCCTGCAAACGTTCAGGATCAAGTTCGACCCGACCAAGGTAGTCATTGAGCGAATACACCGCTTCCTGCAGCTGGATCTGCGCAGGCTCCAGCGCTTCCAGCACCGGCCTCAATGCCTCATCCACGTCTGCCAGCTTGCCCAGCTTCTGCGCGATGGCGGAAAGCTGCGAAAGGATGGGCGTATCCGATTCGGAGATCGCGCCCAGCGCTTCCTGTGCGCCTTCGATCAGCGTAGCTGCATGCGACAGGCGGCTGTGCTCGTTGCTGATGTCGGTCCATTCACCCGGCTTGACCGCCAGCTTCTCCAGTTCGCCGACTTGCCATTCGAGCCGCTCACGCTCCAGCAGCACATTTCTAGCGTTGATCTCGAATTCCTCGCGTTGCTTCGCCAGCGCGCGCCATGTCTTGTATGCAGCGGCAACCGCCCTTGCGCCATCGAGCAGACCGGCCTGGCTGTCGAGCAGCATGCGCTGCGCATCGGTCTTCAACAGCGACTGGTGTGCATGCTGGCCATGGATATCGACCAGCATTTCGCCCAGCTCGCGCAATTGCGTCAGGGTCGCGGCGATGCCGTTGATGAAAGCCTTGGACCGGCCCGCATTGTCGATCACGCGCCGCAGCAGTACCGCGCCTTCTTCGTTACCGAATTCATTGAGGGAAAGCCAGGCATCGACATCCGCATCGGTGGTGAACTCTGCAGTAATGTCGGTTTTCGGCGCGCCTTCCCGCACCACGCTGGTATCGCCGCGGCCGCCCAGGGCCAATGCGAGCGCATCGATGAGGATGGATTTGCCTGCGCCGGTTTCGCCGGTGAATACGGTGAAACCCGGCGCGAATTCGAGTTCGATCGTGTCGACGATCACGAAATCGCGAATGGAAAGTGTGCGCAGCATCGGGATTGTTATCGGGATGGCTATCGGAATGGATGGTAACCGCAACAGCGCGCTATTTTAACTGCCCGGCGACGGAAGGATATTCGTTCCAGTGCAGCTTCTCGCGCAGGGTATCGTAATAGCTCCAGCCTTCCGGATGCAGGAAGGTAATGGTGTGCTCCGAACGCCGGATCACGATGCGGTCGCGGTGCTGCAGGCTGGCAAGCGATTGCATGTCGAAATTGACGCTGATGTCGCGCCCACCCTTGATTTCGATCACGATCGTACTCGAGTCCGGCACTACGATCG
>DASVLM010000329.1:0-4811 GCA_036384875.1 Noviherbaspirillum sp. | reverse complement strand
CTGGTGCGTCCCACCGGGCTGGTCGACCCTGAAATCGAAGTGCGCCCGGCGGAAAGCCAGGTGGATGACCTGATGTCGGAAATTCACAAGCGTGTTGCAGTGAATGAACGTGTGCTCGTTACCACACTGACCAAGCGCATGGCGGAAGACCTGACCGATTTCTTGACGGAACACGGTATCAAGGTGCGTTATTTGCATTCTGATATTGAAACGGTGGAGCGCGTGGAAATTATTCGCGATTTGCGCCTGGGTGAATTTGATGTGCTGATCGGCATCAACTTGTTGCGTGAAGGCCTTGACATGCCGGAGGTATCGCTGGTGGCCATCCTTGATGCTGACAAAGAAGGTTTCCTGCGTTCCGAGCGCAGCCTGATCCAGACCATTGGTCGCGCAGCGCGAAACCTGAACGGCACGGCGATCCTGTATGCAGACAAGATCACCGACTCGATGAAGCGCGCGATCGGCGAAACCGAGCGTCGCCGCGCCAAGCAGATTGCCTTCAACGAGGCCAACGGCATTACGCCGCAGGGCGTGCGGAAGGAAATTCGCGAGCTGATTGACGGCGTCTACAATCCGCAGGAAGCGCGCCAGGAACTGCTGGCCGCGCAGGAGACGGCGAAGTACGAGACGATGAGCGAGAAGCAGGTGAGCAAGGAGATCAAACGGCTGGAAAAACTCATGCTCGAACATGCGAAGAACCTGGAGTTCGAAAAGGCGGCGCAAGTGCGCGACCAGCTGCATATCCTCAAGGAGCAGTTGTTCGGCGCACCCGGGGCGGACAACGTGGTGGCGATCGCCGGAAAATAAGTACGACGACTCGCTGCGTTGTAAAAGCAAGGGCGGTTGTGCCGGGCTGAACGGTACAATCGCCCTTTTTTCATGAGATGCGCCATGTCGAAGATTCCGAAAAGCATAATTGACGCACTCGAACTTGCCGATGCATCGTGGCGGCCGGTTCTCAGGAGTGGCCTTGAGGCAATGACCGAGGCCGATCCCGACTATCTGTCCAGGCTTGCAGACGACGATTACCTGCCAACGCAGGGGCGCATCTTTGCTGCGTTTGCGCAGCCGCTCAATGCGGTGAAATACGTGCTGGTCGGAGAGGGGCCTTATCCGCGCGAGCAGAGCGCCACCGGCGTCTGCTTCATGGATGGTGCAGTGGAGTTGCTTTGGTCCGAGAAAGGGTTGTCGAAGCAGGTCAACCGTGCCACTTCGTTGCGCAACTTCATGAAGATGCTGTTGGTCGCCGAAGGGCTGCTGTCTGAAGATGCAACGTCGGGTGATGCGATGGCGCATATCTCGCTCAAGGCACGCGCCATCGGCTCGCCTTTCATCCAGACTCTGACGGAACTGCAGGCCAATCTTACGAAAAGCGGCTTCCTGTTGCTCAACGCTGCGCTGGTGTTTCGTCCGCATGTCCAACCGGCGAAAGAAGCGAAGGCATGGCAACCTCTGCTTCAAAAAGTATTTGTTGCCCTAGCTGAACGCGACGCGGACGGCAAGCAGCCGACGTTGGTGTTATGGGGCAAGATTGCCGAGCAGCTAAAGGCACTTGAGGTAACTTCGCTGTTCCCGCACGCGGTTTCTGAACATCCTTACAACCTTACGTTCATCGGCAACGAGACGATGCAAACACTGTTTGGCCCGATGCACCTGCTGTTCAAGCAGCAATGAGACGTTCAATTCCGGCAGGGCGACTCAGTTTCGAAGTTGATGGGAGGTAACCGGCTGTGTATTTGCGTCGAAAAGGGTTGGAGTGCTGGAAGTCGATCCAACGCTTGTGGGAAATCATTGCACGAAATGCAAATGGCACGGTAGCCTGTGCATGTTGATTCTGGCGAGCTTGCAATGGAAAACATGAACATCCTCTTCGTTTGCATGGGCAATATCTGCCGTTCACCGACAGCGGAAGGCGTCATGCGCAAGCTTGTCGCTGATGCGGGGCTTGGCAACCGAATACTGATTGATTCCGCCGGCACGCATGGATACCACGCAGGTGAGCCGCCCGACCCGCGTGCGCAGGCTGCTGCCAAACGGCGCGGCTATGACATTTCTGACTTGCGCGCGCGCGAGTTGGGGCCTGACGATTACGCGCGTTTCGATTTGCTGCTCGCCATGGATTTCAACAATCTCGACCGCCTTCAAACCTGTTGTCCATCGCAATTTCAATCGAAAGTGGGCATGCTGATGGGATATGCGAGGCAACACAAGGCACCTATCGTGCCGGACCCTTATTACCGTGGCGCTTCGGAATTCGACCGCGTTCTTGACTATGTCGAAGATGCTTGCGAGGGCCTGTTGCAGGCGCTGGTCCTGGCAGATGTGATGCCGCGTCGGGCCTGATTGAACGCCTTTCCAGCCTCCAGCCCTTCTGGCGATTCCTTTATGGCTGCATCACGCGGCTGGCGACAGTGCGCGTGCGTGAATGCCATCATGTGCGTCGCAGCTTGACGAATTCTTCGATCTTCCCTCTGGCATCTCCGCGCTTCCTTCGCCCTGAATCAAATCCATTCGTGCAAAAAATTCACCTTGGGGCTGTCAAAAGGATAGTGCTTTCACTTCAATGCTTCGCTGGAGCCTGTCGAACCGGATGGTATGAAGCTTGCGTAGCGAGGCAAGGCTCTTCCTCTCTATTGGCGCGCTGTGGGGTGGACTGTGAAAACGATCTCGTGGGCGATCCCGTTGGCTTCGGCAACATTCATCTGCATGCCAGGAGGATCGGCATGCGCAGAAGGCCTCACGCTGGCGTCCGATGGCGGATCGCGCTTTACTCCCGGCGAGGCCGTGTTCGGCTCGCTGGCGCTGCCCGGGCATGGACTTGCGGGTTTCGATACGAATGATCCGGTGCGTGGCGGACGCTGGATTGATGCGAGCGCCACACGCGCGCCTTCCTATACAGTCGGTTACACATGGAAGCAGCTGAGTGTGGAGCGGGCCGCATTCACACATGCAGACCACGATATCCGTCCAGGAACAGATCCGCTCCGGCCGGATTCGAGCGCGACCCGGCTTTCCTATCATCCGGTCCCAGGGTGGTCTTTTCAGCTCATCCGCGGGAATTTGGGTGGCGTGGATCAAGTCAATACTGAGGGAGAAATCCGCCGTACCTCGATCTCGGCAACGTACAGTCAGTCCTTGCGGCGCAGCGATTGGCAGACGACCTTCGCATGGGGCCGAAGCGTGCGCGCGAATCATGAACCGTCGATGGGCTTCCTGGTCGAGACTAGCGCGCACTTTGACGGGAAGGGTGCTCTCTTCGGGCGCCTGGAGCAGGTGCGCAGCGATGAGCTCCTCCGCCAGAACGATTCAATACAGCGAAACATGTTCAAGCTCAAAAAGCTGACTGTGGGGTATTACCGCAATCTCCAGACGGGCGGCCCGGTTGCCATTGATATCGGCATTTTCGCGAGCCGGTATCTGGTGCCATCGCAGGCAACGCTTTCCTATGGGAGGGAGCCGACCGCATACATGCTCTTCCTGCGGGCCAGCGTTCGTTAAGCCTATCGAATGCTTCGGGGCGAGCTCATGGGAATTATGAAATAATTGCGCAACGTCAAGTTCTGCCGCATTCTTTTCCTCCCAGCCAGTCACGCCAGCATAACGCCGACAATACCTGACAAATTTACTCAACTTTGGTATACTCGAGTAAAATATTCGGGAATCAAGGTTATTTGTTCGGTCTTCTTCAAGTTCGCATTGGAGTCGAGGTTTATGCGTCTGACTACAAAAGGGCGGTTTGCGGTGACGGCCATGATCGATCTGGCGTTACGCCAGGATAAGGGTCCGGTTACGCTTTCCGCCATCAGCCAGCGGCAGGAAATTTCCCTGTCCTATCTTGAGCAGTTGTTCGGCAAGCTGCGCCGGCACGAAATCGTCGAATCGGTGCGCGGTCCGGGCGGCGGCTATACGCTGGCACGTCGAGCAGAGGATGTTACGGTTGCCGACATCATCATCGCAGTAGACGAACCATTGGATGCAACCCAGTGCGGCGGTAAGGAGAATTGTCACGGTTCCAGCCATGAACACGGTTCCCGCTGCATGACGCACGACCTCTGGTCAACACTGAATGCCAAGATGGTCGAGTATCTGGACTCGGTTTCGCTGAAGGACCTGGTGGACCAGCAGAAGCAGAAGAACACCGAGAACAACGTTGTTGTTATGCACCGCCCGCACGTGGCAGTTTGACTGGAGTGAATTACCGTATGAACGCCCCCCTCGAAAAGAGCCTGATCGATACCATCAAGGCACCGCACTTTCCGATTTATCTCGACTACTCGGCGACGACTCCGGTCGACCCGCGCGTGGCCGACAAGATGATCCCCTACCTGCGCGAGCAGTTCGGCAATCCGGCTTCCCGCAGCCATATGTACGGATGGACAGCCGAAAAGGCGGTAGAAGAAGCGCGCGAACATGTCGCGGCGCTGGTGAATGCCGATCCGCGTGAAATCATCTGGACCTCGGGCGCAACGGAAAGCAACAACCTCGCGCTGAAGGGTGCCGCACATTTCTACAAGACCAAGGGCAAGCACATCATTACGGTGAAGACCGAGCACAAGGCTGTGCTGGATACCGTGCGCGAACTGGAGCGCCAGGGTTTTGAAGCCACCTACTTGCAGCCGCAAGACAATGGCCTGATCACGATCAAGCAATTGGAAGAGGCGATTCGTCCTGACACCATTCTGGTGTCGGTGATGCTGGTCAATAACGAGATTGGCGTGATTCAACCAATCGACGAAATTGGTGAACTGTGCCGCAGCAAAGGCATCATTTTTCATAGCGATGCCGCACAGGCAACCGGCAAGGTCAAGATT
>DASVLM010000328.1:0-8882 GCA_036384875.1 Noviherbaspirillum sp. | reverse complement strand
GCTCGGCATCAACCCGGCGACGGTTGCTACCCAGAACAATCCCTTGCGCATCGTCTTCGGCCGCGAGCCGGTGGACAAGCCCTTCGTGCTGACCCTGATCGCCGGCGATGCGCGCGCCTCGATCCGCGCCGACGGCATCGGCCATTTCACGGTGGAATGAAGATGCGCGCCGCACATTCAAAAGGGTTCACGCTGCTCGAAGTGCTGGTGGCGCTCGTTATCGTCGGCACTGCGCTCGGCGCCAGCCTGCGCGCCGTCGGCAGCCTGACGCAGAACAGCGCCGGATTGCGCGCTGCCATGATGGCGACGTGGTCCGCCGAGAATCGCCTGGCGCAGATCCGACTCGCGCATGAGTTCCCCGCGATGGGCAAGCGCTCTTTCGCCTGCCCGCAGGATGAATTGCAATTCATGTGCGAAGAAGAAGTGTTTGCCACGCCGAACCCATTCTTTCGCCGCGTCGAAGTCAGCGTGTTCGATCCGCAGGCGCCGGACCGGCGCATCATCAAGATGACGCAGGTGGTCAGTGGATAAGCGCTCGTCACGGGGATTCACGCTGGTCGAGCTGCTGGTGGCGATCACCATCCTCGCCATCGTCGCCGTGCTCGGCTGGCGCGGGCTGGACGCGATCGTGCGCGCACGCGTCGGCCTGACACAAGATTTGGAGCAGGCGCGCGGCATCCAGCTTGCGTTTGCGCAGATGCAAAGCGATTGCTCGCGCGTTGTGCAACCCTCTGATGTCGGCGGACGCACCACGCTTGCAGCGGACAGCGAGAACCTCACGCTGGTGCGTACGGTGTTTGCCGACAACCAGCCGACCCAGTTGCAGGTCGTGGCATACCGTGTGCGCGACGGCCGGCTTACGCGCTATGAATCCGCGCCCACGCGCGACCTGCGGGAAATCGACAAGGCGTGGCAGGCGGTGCTCAGCGATACCGTGCCGCAAGGCGTGCCGCTGCAGTCGGGCGTTGGCGGGATGCTGGTGCAATCGTGGTTTGCGAATACGCCGGGCTGGCGTGCCATGAATGCGCCGCCGACGGGAACGACGGTCAATACGACCAACACGACCAATGCGGCCATGCCGACTGGTCTGCAGGTGGCGTTGCAATTGAGCGGCCACGACAACAGCATGACCAAGATTTTCCTGCTGGGGGCGCTATGAAATTGATGCGCCATCCTGCCCGGCAGCGCGGTGTCGCGGTAGTGACAGCGCTGCTGCTGACCACGCTGGCGATCACCATCGTCGCCAGCCTGTTCTGGCAGCAGCAGGTGCAGGTGCGCTCGATCGAGAACCAGCGCCTGCAATTGCAGAAGGAGTGGATATTGCGCGGCGCGCTGGACTGGACGCGGCTGATCCTGCGCGAAGATGCGCGTTATTCGAGAGTGGATCACCTTGGCGAGCCATGGGCCACGCCGCTCGCGGAGACCCGGCTGGATCAGTATGTGGAGAATGCGGGCAGCGACAGCACCAACCCCGATGCGGTGCTGTCCGGAGGCATCGTCGATGCGCAGTCGCGCTTCAACCTGGCCAACCTCTGCCAGAACGGCGTTGTGCAACCTGACGAAGTGGCGGCATTCGGGCGGCTCCTGACCTACTTGCGTCAGAATGCCTCGCTGGCGAATGCGACGGCTGCGTTGATGCAAGCGGCGCAGCAGGGGCAAGCAGGGCAAGCAGGACAGACAGGACAGACAGGACAAGCGGGGACCAATGGTAATCCGTCCGGTGGAACCCAGGTTGCGGCCACGTCGGCGACAAGCTCCGCCGACACGCCGCAGCCAGTCGACATCCACTATGTCGATGACTTGCTTGCGGTGCCTGGCTTCACGCCGCAAGTGCTGGACGCGATCCGCGATTTCGTCGTCGTGCTGCCCAAGCCGACGACGGTCAATGTGAATACCGCCCCGGTGGAGGTGCTTGCTGCAAGAATTGCTACACTGTCGCTTGCCGATGCGGCCGCGGCGGTTGCCATGCGGGAAAACGCCTGGTTCACGGGCTTGCCGGATTTTCTCGCCCGTATGCAAGTGCAGGGCAAGAACGTTGCGACAACCGGCCTCTCCACCACCACAGAGTTTTTCCTGGTGAACGGGAATGTGAGGCTGAACCGGGCGACGATGCGCATGCAAGCCCTGATACAGAGAAACAACCAGACCTTTGCCACGCAAGTGCTCTGGATTCGCGAAAGCTGAGAAAAGAAAGAACGAGACTTGAGCACACTGTATATCCGCCTGCCTTCCAAAGCCGCTGCTGACAGCCTTGCGCCCGGCATGCCGCTGTATTGCCAGTATGCATCCGCATCCGGCGGCGGTGCTGTCGAGCGTGAAGGCGTTGCCGCGTTGTCCGACATCGGCGAGATCGTCGCCAAGGCGCAGCGCGTGGTGCTGTTGCTGGCGGCAAGCGATGTCACGCTGCTGCGGGTGAAGGTGCCGCCGCTGTCGGCGCAGAAGCTGCGCGTGGCCTTGCCGAACCTGGTCGAAGACCAGCTCATGAGCGATCCCGCCGAATGCGTGATCGTGCCGGGCGAGACGCATGATGGTTTGCACAGCGTCGGCGTGGTCAGCCGCGCCTGGCTGGAATTGCTGGCGCGCACGCTGCTTGCGCTCGGCGCGCGCCGCATCGTTGCCGTTCCCTCGCAGCTGTGTCTGCCGCAGCCGGAAGGTACGGTGAATGCCGCCGTGATGGAGCAGGGCGACGACATTGAAGTCGCGTTGCGAATGGCGGCACAGGAAGGCATGGGATTATCGATCCAGCCCGACCAGCGCGAGTCGGCTGCCTTCGAAGTCATCCAGTCGCTGTCGGCCATCGTCCCGCATTCACCAATTACGCTATACGTACCGCAGTCGCGCGTGCGTGACTACCAGGATTCGCTGCATATCGTTCCCGGCCTCGAAGAACGCATTACGCTGCATGCCGACAACTGGCCGCGCTGGATCACCGGTGCGGACAAGGCAGGCCTCGACCTGATGTCCGGGCTCGGCGCCGCTGCGGGGCCATCTTTCAACTGGCGTCCGTGGCGCTGGCCGATCGGCCTTGCGCTGGCCGCACTCGCGGTGAATGCTGCCGGGCTCAACATCGACTGGCTGCGCATGAAGCGCGAAGCGGACGCATTGCGCAGCGGCATGATCCAGACCTATCGCAATGCCTTCCCGAAAGACAATGTGATCGTCGATCCGCTCGCCCAGTTGCGGCAGAAAATGGATGCGGCCAAACGCGACTCCGGCCAACTCGCGCCCGACGACTTCGTTGCGCTGGCCGCTGCCGCAGGCGATGCGATTTCCAGTGTTGCACCGGGACCGTCGCCGGTCGCCGCCATCGAATACCACGACCGGAGCTTGACCGTGAAACTGAAGCAGGGCGCCAACGTGCCGGAAGACAAGCTGCGCGCAGCGCTGGCAACCCGCAACCTGTCGCTGTCGCAACCGAGCGCCGGCAACTGGCAGATCCGGAGCGCGAAATGAATCCGACCACCGAACGCATCAACCATTTCAAGCAGAGCGCCGCAACGTTCTGGAATGAACGCAACAAGCGCGAGCAGAACATGCTGGCAGTCGGCATCGTTGCCGTGGTGCTGGCGCTGATTTATATCATCCTGCTCGACCCCGCGATGAGCGGCCGCAAGGACCTCGCAAAGAAGCTGCCTGCGTTGCGCCAGCAGTCGGCGGAAGTGCAGTCGCTCGCGCGCGACGTGCAGGCGATGGGCCAGAAAGCCACCGCGCCGCCGCCGGCACTCACGCGTGAGGGCGTGGAAAGCTCGCTGACGTCGAAGGGGCTCAAGCCGCAGAACCTCGCGGTGACCGGCGAGCTGGTCAAAACGCAATTGAACGGCGCTTCGTTCTCCGCCATCACCGACTGGCTCACCGATGCGCAGCGCACGATGCGGCTGTCGGTGCTTGATGCGAATATCGAGGCGCAGCAGCAGGTCGATATCGTCAATGCCAATTTGACGCTGCGCCAGCAACGCAGCGACGCACAGTGAGGGCGGCTTAGCGTGCTACGAGTCGTGTTATGGTTGTTGGCCGGTATCCTGACCGTGGCGGCAACAGTATTCGTGTTCCTGCCCGCGACCTGGATGTCTGCCATTGTCGAACGGCAGACGGCGGGGCGCCTGACCTTGGGCGACGCGCAAGGGACCTTGTGGCGCGGTTCGGCCTTCATCGGCGGCGCGCCCGGCGGAGCGGACCCGGTCACGCCATTGTTGCCGGGAAGATTCTCCTGGCGATTGTCGCCCATGGTATTGCTCGGGCAGGTCGATGCGGAAGTGGAAAATCCGCAGGCGCTGTCGCAAGCGCTGAAGGTGACGGGCAGCTGGTATGAATGGCTGGTCGGGGCGTCGTCCATCAATTTGCCGGCGGAAAGACTCGCAGGCCTTGGCGCGCCGCTGAACACGGTGCAGCCGTCCGGACGCATGCAATTGTCGTGGTCGCCGCTGCAAGTGGCGCGCAACGGCAACAAGGTGGAAGTAAACGGCACGATGACCTTGCAGATGAACGACATTGCGTCGCGTCTGTCACCGATCAAACCGCTGGGCAGTTACCAAATGATAATGGATTGGCGCGGCGCCCAGGCCGCGCTGACCTTGAAGACGATCAAGGGTCCGATGCTGTTGTCGGGCAGCGGCTCGCTCAATAATGGAAGGTTGCAGTTCTCCGGAAAGGCAGAAGCGGAAGAAGGACAGGAAGAACGGCTGGCAAATCTGTTGAATTTGCTGGGTCAACGCCGAAGAGAAGGCGACAGGAATGTTATCGCGCTAGAGTTCAAATGAAGAAAAATACATCAGCAGGAACATCGCAATCCAGGAACCGCCGTCCGGCGGGACACGTCTCCGCATGGCGCCGCGCAGGTGCGGCCGCGATGGTGCTGTGCATGCTCGCGGGTGCGCCGGCAGGCTACGCACAAGACCCTTCAGCCAACCAGGCGACACTCAACTTCGTCGGTGCTGATATCGAATCGGTGGTGAAGGCAGTCGGCCATTACACGCACACCACCTTCATCATCGATCCGCGCGTCAAGGGCACCATCAACCTCGTCTCGGAAAAGCCGGTCACCAAGCCGCAGGCGCTGGACATGCTGGCATCCGCGCTGCGCCTGCAGGGATTTGCGATGGTGCGCAGCGACGGTTTCACCAAAGTCGTGCCGGAAGCCGATGCGAAGCTGCAGGCGGGTCCGACCCAGACCACGGCGTCTGTCCGCGGCGACCAGATCGCCACGCAGATATTCCACCTGAACTACGAACAGGCCGCCAACCTGGTGCCTGTACTGCGTCCGCTGATCTCGCCCAACAATACGATCAACGCCAACCCCGGCAACAATACCGTCGTCGTCACCGATTACGCCGACAACTTGAAGCGCATCGGCAAGATCATCGCCGCGCTCGATTCGCCGGCTACTGCGGATCTCGATGTTATGCCGATCCGCTATGCGGTAGCGAGCGACATCGCGACCATGGCGAATCGCCTGCTTGAACAAGGCGGTGCCGTGGCCGGCGCGGGCGGCGCCGACCGCACGGCGGTGCTGGCGGACCCGAGAACGAATTCCGTCATCATCCGCGCGCCCTCGACGGCGCGCTCCAATTTCGCGAAGTCGCTGATCGCCAAGCTCGATCAGCCGACCAGCCTGCCGGGCAATGTGCACGTGGTCTACCCGCGCAACGCGGACGCGGTGCGGCTGGCGCAAACGCTGCGCGCAGTGGTTGCGTCGGACACATCGGCGCAATCCGCAGGCCAGCCGGCACAGCAGCAGCAACAGCAGCCGCAGATGCAGCAGACCTCGCTGGGTGGCCAGGGCCAGCAGCAGGGATTGGGCAGCGGGCAATTGCAACAGTCGACGACGCCGACCTCCCTGCCGACCGGCGGCGCAGGCGGCTTCATCCAGGCTGACCCCGCCACCAACTCGCTGATCATCACCGCCAACGAAGCCGTCTATCGCAACCTGCGCGCGGTGATCGACCAGCTCGATGCGCGGCGAGCCCAGGTCTACATCGAATCGCTGATCGTGGAAGTGTCGGATTCCGTTTCCGCCCAGCTTGGCGTGCAGTGGGCCGGCCTCTCCGGGGATTCGGGCAGCAGTTATCGCGTCGGCACCATTACCGGCTTTTCGAGCGGCGGCGACAACCTGATTTCGCAGGCGATCGCCCGGCTGACCGCCAGCGCGGGCGGCACGTCCGCACCGGTCGCCGGCGCACCGAGCAACGGTTTGAACGTCGGCGTCTTCAAGCAGAACAACGGCCAGCTCGGCCTCGGCCTGCTGGCGCATGCCCTCGCCGCCGACAGCGACACCAATATCCTGTCGATGCCGAACCTGATCACGCTGGACAACGAAGAAGCGCGCATCCTCGTCGGCCAGAACGTGCCCTTCATCACCGGCCAGTACACGACCGCAGGCAACGCCGCCAGCAACCCGTTCCAGACCATCGAGCGCCGCGACATCGGTGTCGTGCTGCGGGTGCGTCCGCAGGTATCGGAAGGCGGCAGCGTCAAGATGGCGATTTATCAGGAAACCTCCGCGATCACCGACTCCACCAATGCCGCCGGCCTGATCACCAGCAAGCGCTCGATCGAAACCAACGTGCTGGTCGACGACGGCCAGCTCATCGTGCTGGGCGGCCTGATTGACGACAATGCGCAGTACAGCAACGAAAAGGTGCCGGTGCTCGGCGACGTGCCGGTCGTCGGCAATCTCTTCAAGTACCGCAAGCGCAGCCGCAACAAGACCAACCTGATGGTATTCCTGCGGCCGACGGTGATCCGTTCCAGCGAGCAGAGCATGAATGTTTCCGCCGACCGCTACGATTACATTCGCGGCGTTCAAACGGGAGCGCAACCGGAAAAGGTGATCGGCTTGCCCGACGTGAGCGCGCCTTCCTTGCCGCCTTTGCAAAAAGGCATGCCGCAGGGAGGCACGATGATGAATGTGCCGCGCGACGAGAACGGCAGCGTGCAAGGCGGTGTCCAACGTATTCCGTCCGTGCCTGTGACGCCGAACGAGGCGCCGGGCACGCCGCCAGAATCGAACCAGAGAACACAGTAAATGAGCACCGTACTGACCGACGCCAAGCTTCTTCCCTACGCCTTCGCGCGCGACCACGCCTTGCTGGCGCGGCGCGCCGACAATGGCGCCAATGCGGTGGAAGTCTGGGTATCGGAAGCGACCGCGCCGTCGGCGATCGCGGAAGTGAGCCGGCGTTTCGGCCGCGTGAAACTGAAGACGCTGCCGCGCGAGGACCTCGATGCGGCGATTGCAAAAATCTATGCCAATTCCGCCGGCGACGCTGCGCAGGTTGTCGAAGATGTCGAATCCGACCTCGATCTCGCCAAGTTGATGCTCGACATGCCAGCGATCGAGGATCTGCTGGAATCGTCCGACGATGCGCCGGTGATCCGCATGATCAACGCGCTCCTCACGCAGGCGCTGCGCGAGGAAGCGTCGGATATCCACATCGAGCCCTACGAGCAGATATCGGTGGTGCGCTTCCGCATCGACGGCACGCTGCGCGACATCGTGCGGCCGAAGAAGGCGATCCACGCCTCGCTCATTTCGCGCATCAAGATCATGGCGCAGCTCGACATCGCCGAGAAGCGTTTGCCGCAAGACGGTCGCATCACGCTGCGCATCGGCGGCAAGCCGGTCGACGTGCGCGTCTCGACCTTGCCCACCGGCCACGGCGAGCGCGCGGTGCTGCGTCTGCTCGACAAGGAAGGCGGCCGCATGGACTTGCAGCAGCTCGGCATGAACGACGATGTGCTGGCGCAGTTCGACCACCTTATCGCGCAGCCGCACGGCATCGTGCTGGTTACCGGCCCGACCGGCTCCGGCAAGACGACCACGCTGTACGCCGCGATGTCGCGCCTGAATGCGAGCACGACCAACATCCTCACTGTCGAGGATCCGATCGAATACGAGTTGGCCGGCATCGGCCAGACCCAGGTCAACCCGCGCATCGACATGACTTTCGCGAAGGCGCTGCGCGCGATCCTGCGCCAGGACCCGGACGTGATCATGATCGGCGAAATCCGCGACCTCGAAACCGCGCAGATTGCAGTGCAGGCCTCGCTCACCGGCCACCTTGTGCTGGCGACGCTGCACACCAACGATTCCGCTTCCGCAGTCACGCGTTTGCTGGACATGGGCATCGAGCCCTTCCTGCTGTCGTCCTCGCTGCTGGGCGTCGTAGCGCAGCGCCTCGTGCGCAAGCTGTGCCCGGTATGCAAGCAATACGATGGCCAGCACTGGCATGCAGTGGGTTGCGACAAATGCGGTCACACCGGCTACCAGGGCCGTGTCGGCGTCTACGAATTGCTGCTCACCAACGAGCAGATCAATGCGCAGATCCACGATCGCGCATCGGAAGCCGAGATCCGCGCTACCGCGCAGCGCAACGGCATGCGCACGATGCGCGAGGATGGCGAGCGCTGGCTGCAGCAAGGCGTGACCACCGAGGCCGAATTGCTGCGCGTGACGAAGGAATAAGATGCCCGCGTTCCGTTACGATGCCGTCGATACCGCAGGCGCCACCCGCAGGGGCGTAGTGAATGCGGACAGCGCACGTGCTGCGCGTTCGGACCTGCGCTCGCAAGGGCTGGTGCCGATCGCGGTCGATGCGATCGCGGCGCAGGTCGATGAATTCGGCCAGGCGCGCCGTCGTGCGTTCGGCGACAAGCTCTCGACCTTGGAGTTGGCATTGTTCACGCGCCAGCTTGCGAGCCTGCTGGAAGCCAGCCTGCCACTGGAGCAGGCGTTCACCGCACTGCTGGAACAGGCGGAGCGGCCGTATGTGCGCGACCTCGTCGCCTCGATCCGCTCGGAAGTCATGGGCGGTGCTTCGCTCTCGGATGCGCTGTCGCGTCATCCGCGCGACTTCACCGACATCTATCGCGCGCTGGTGTCTTCC
>DASVLM010000327.1:0-2235 GCA_036384875.1 Noviherbaspirillum sp. | reverse complement strand
CAAGCCGGCGAGCGCTGATTCCGTCAGCATGGCGCCTGACGGCAGCAGCACGTCTCCGCGTGCGTCGAGAATCGGTTCTGCCAGCGTCATGTCCGGCTGCACGTCGTCGACATCGATCTTCTTGTTCCTGCCGTTCACATCCATGTCCCAAGTTTGCTGCCTTGTATAGGGCAATTTGACTTCGATGAATCGATTATCGTACGAAACGAACAAACAGGCTATCTTCCTGAAGACGAAATCCGGTATGCGGATCAAGTCTCAGAAAGCTCATGCGTCACGCAGCAATTCCGTTTCTATCTTCTGCGTGTCCTTGATCGTCTGCAGCACAATGTTCGAGCGGATGTCGAGCACGCCGTCAGTCTTGTAGAGCTTTTCCAGTACAAATGCGGAAAAATGCTTGAGGCTGCGTGCGCGCACGCGAAGCAGGTAATTCGCTTCACCGGTGATGATGAAAGATCCGACTACTTCCGGCCAACGCTGCAACGATGCTGTGAAGTTCTCGTGCCAGTGCTCGACGTCCCGCCGCATTGTGACTTGGACGAATGCGTCGACCTCAAGGCCGGCGGTCGCCGGGTCGAGCACTGCGCTGTAGCGGCTGATGATTCCGCTCTCTTCCAGCATGCGGACGCGGCGCAGGCAGGACGACGGAGACAGGTGAATCTTCTCCGCAAGGTCGAGATTGCTGATACGGCCGTCCCGCTGCAGCAGGTCGAGAATTTTCAGGTCAACGGCATCCAGGGGCATTTGAAGGCATATTTCAAAATTTATCCATTTCTCCACAATATATTCTAATTTTATAGATTTAACAGGATTATTCGGCGATAAATTCGATCAGATTCGGCATAGACTATCTGCGTTATTCAAGTCAAACGTAATTTTCGATGCCAATCTCTTCCGCCATCTGGGACATCAGTCCGACACTATCGCCCGCCACTCCGATGTGGCCGGGCGACACTCGGTTTACCGCAGAAACCACATGGGAGATGTCGGGCGATTGCCCTGTCCACGTCAGCCGGATCACCATGTCGACGCATGCAGGCGCGCATTGCGATGCGCCGTCGCACTATCACCCGCGCGGCGAAACCATCGATGAAGTCGGCCTCGATGTTTACATCGGCACCTGCAGGGTGATTCATTGCATTGGCATCGCCCGGGTTGAACCGATGCATGTGGAATCCTTCCTGAAAGATGTCCCGCCCCGCGTCCTGTTACGCACCTACCAGGCTGCACCGAAAGACGCCTGGGATGCACAATTCGCCTGCATCGCACCGGAAACCATTGCGCTGCTGGCGGACCATGGCGTCCGCCTCGTGGGCATCGATACGCCATCGCTGGATCCGCAGGAATCGAAAAGCATGGATGCCCATCACGCCGTGCGCGAGCACGGCATGTCCATCCTCGAAGGCATCGTGCTCGACGCAGTCCCCGCAGGCGACTACGAACTCATCGCCCTGCCCCTCAAGCTCGCCGGGCTCGACGCCAGCCCGGTGCGCGCCATCCTCCGGCCTTTGATCGAAAAGGAAGACAACCAATGATTTCCAGGACAGATTGCATCGCGATGGATGCACGCGATGCACTTGCTCACTTGCGCGAACGTTTTGATTTACCCGAGGGGGTCATTTACCTCGTTGGCAATTCTCTTGGCGCGATGCCCAAAGCGGCGAAAGCCAGGGCGGCCGAGGTGGTCGGCGAAGAATGGGCGGATGGACTTGTCGGCAGCTGGAACACGGCCGGATGGTTCGATTTGCCGTCACGGCTGGGCGACCGCCTTGCCCCTTTGATCGGAGCCGGTCCCGCTGAAGTGGTCGTCACCGATTCGACATCCGTCAATCTGTTCAAACTGCTTGCCGCCGCGCTGCATCGGCAGGAAAACACCGGGCGCAAGGTGATCGTCACCGAACGGTCGAACTTCCCAACCGATGTCTATATCGCCCAAGGACTCACCACATGGCTCGGTCGCGGTTATCAATTGCGCCTGATCGACACGCCCGAGGAACTGGACGCAGCAATCGATCAAGACACCGCCGTCGTGATGCTCACGCATGTGAACTACCGCAGCGGTCACATGCATGACATGCAAGCCGTGACGGCCTTGGCGCATGAGCGTGGCGCATTGACAATCTGGGATCTGGCCCACTCCGCCGGCGCTGTGCCGGTAGACCTGCACAAAGCGGATGCCGACTATGCAGTCGGATGCACTTACAAGTACCTGAACGGCGGCCCCGGCTCGCCGGC
>DASVLM010000326.1:0-2413 GCA_036384875.1 Noviherbaspirillum sp. | reverse complement strand
TCCTGGTGTCGATCAATCCATGGCTGGCGCTGGTGACCCTGCTGCCGCTGCCCTTTATCGCCTGGATGATCCATGTGGTGCGCGACAAGCTGCGGCATGGCTTTGAAAAGATCGACCGTATCTGGGGCGAAGTGACCAACGTGCTGGCGGATACCATCCCCGGCATCCGCGTGGTGAAGGCATTTGCGCAAGAGAAGCGCGAAGCAGCCCGCTTCCGCGAGGCCAACAAGCACAACCTCGCGGTGAACGATCGCGTCAACAAGGTATGGTCGCTGTTCTCGCCGACGGTCAGCCTGCTGACGGAAATCGGCTTGCTGGTGGTTTGGGGCCTCGGCATCTACCAGGTGTCGCGCGGAGAGATCACGGTCGGCGTGCTGACCGCCTTCATCGCCTACATCAGCCGCTTCTACACCCGGCTGGATTCGATGAGCCGCATCGTCTCGGTGACGCAGAAGGCTGCCGCCGGCGCCAAACGGATTTTCGACATCCTCGATCATGTGTCGAATGTGCCGGACGCCACGAACCCGGTGCCGATGAAGCGCGTGGAAGGCCGTATCGAATTGCGCGGCATCGGTTTCCGCTACGGCAATCGCTCCGTGATCCGCAACCTCGACCTGGCGATTGAGCCAGGCGAGATGATCGGCCTCGTCGGCCACAGCGGTTCCGGCAAGAGCACGCTGGTCAACCTGATCTGCCGCTTCTATGACGTGTCGGAAGGTTCGATCCGCGTCGATGGCACCGATATCCGCTCGTTCGCCGTGTCGGATTACCGCCGCAACATCGGCCTGGTGCTGCAGGAACCTTTCCTGTTTTTCGGAACCATCGCCGAGAACATTGCCTACGGCAAGCCGGATGCGACGCGCGAGGAAATCGTTGCGGCGGCGCGCGCGGCGCATGCGCACGAATTCATCCTGCGCCTGCCGCACGGTTACGACTCGCTGGTCGGCGAGCGCGGCCAAACGCTGTCGGGCGGCGAGCGTCAGCGCATATCGATTGCGCGCGCGCTGCTGATCGATCCGCACATCCTTATCCTCGACGAAGCGACGTCGTCGGTCGATACCACGACCGAGCGCGAGATCCAGAAGGCGCTGGACAATCTCGTGCGCGGCCGCACTACCATCGCGATTGCGCACCGGCTCTCGACATTGAGACTGGCGAATCGCATCGTGGTGCTGGACCGCGGCCAGATCGTGGAAGTCGGCCAGCATGACGAACTGCTGGCGCGGCAAGGACATTACTATCGCCTGCATCAGGCGCAGGCCCGGCTGGCGGAAAATGAAGCGATCATTGACGAATCGGCAGGCAAGGAAGAGGAGTTTGCGGAATGAGCGACTTTAGTTTGACGCGCAATGCATTCGGCCGGCTGGTATTTGAATCAACTGATGCCGGCAGGCATGAAGGCGTGGTGCCGGTGCGCGCCTTCCCCATCGCTGCGCCGGATGAGGGGCTTTCATTGGTCAACGCGGAAGGCCGCGAACTGGCCTGGATTCCATCGTTGTCGACACTGCCGGCGGAACTGCGCGGGTTGGTGGAAGACGAACTTGCCAGCCGCGAATTCCTGCCGCAGATTGGGCGCATCGTCCACGTATCCAGTTTCGCCACGCCCAGCACCTGGGATGTGGAAACCGATCGCGGCACGGCGCGGCTGGTGTTGAAGGGCGAGGAGGATATCCGTCGTGTTGCGCAGTCCACGCTGCTGATCGCGGACAGCCACGGCGTGCAGTACCTGATCAAGGATCTGACTGCGCTCGACAAGCACAGCCGCAAGATTCTTGACCGTTTCCTTTAAGAGCGCCTGTCAAAATCCCGCTTGCGGCGTTGCTCCTCCTTGCCGTACGTCTCTACTGTCTGCGTCGTCGCGCCTTGCCATCGACATTTTGATCGGCGCTCAAAATCAAATTCTGCCCTCTTCCACCAAAGCGCTAGGACTTCTGTTCCAGCGCTTTCTCGATGGCGTTCACCAGCTTGTTGTCGCTGGGCGACACCAGGCTCGAATAGCTGTCGATCACCTTGCCATCGCGGCCGATCAGGTACTTGTAGAAATTCCACTTCGGCGTCGTGCCGGTAATTTCGGCCAGCTTTGCGTGCAGCGGATTGGCGTTCTTGCCGGCCACTGACGATTTCGCAAACATGGGAAATTTCACGCCGTAGGTGTTGTAGCAGAAGTCCGCAATCTGCTTGCTGTCGCCAGGTTCCTGCCCGCCGAAATCGTTCGACGGAAATCCCAGCACCACCAGGCCTTTCGGCGCGTATTTGGCGTGGAGCGCTTCCAGTCCTTCGTATTGACGCGTGAAGCCGCAATAGCTTGCGGTGTTCACCACCAGCAGGACCTTGCCTGCGTATTGACACAGGTCCTGCGGCGCATCGTCCTGCAGCCGGTTGAAGTGTTGGTGAAGCAACGCGGGGCAAGATG
>DASVLM010000325.1:0-4294 GCA_036384875.1 Noviherbaspirillum sp. | reverse complement strand
TTCCCGAATCTGGGCAGCGCTGCCTTCGCGGCGGAGCAATTCTCGCGACACTTCCGCCGGCAGGTCGCCGGCATCGATCTTGAACCCCGGGCGCGACGCGGCACAGATATGCGCGTAGTCGAACAGGTGTTGCCACTCTTTCCAGGTATGCAATTGCTGCAGCTGGTCGGCGCCGATCAGGAAGGCAATGCTGGTATCGGGACCGAGCTCCTCGCGCAGCGCGCGCAGCGTATCGATCGTGTAGGTGCGCGACGGCCGATGGATTTCCTGCTCGTCAATCACGACCGGCATTGCCAGTCCCGAGAAAGCGAGTTTCGCCATCGCGACGCGATGCTGCGGTGCTGCCTGCAAGCCCTGCTTCTGCCAGGGATCGCCCGCAGGAATCACGCGCAATTCATCCGGCACCAGCAGCCTGGCGAAATAACCGCCCAGCGCCACATGGCCGTTGTGCACCGGGTCGAAACTGCCGCCGAGCACGGCAACGCATCGGCGTCTCTCGTGACGCATCTGGTCCTGCGTCACACCCAGTCCTTCGGTACCAGGAAGTCGGAATAGAGCTTCGCTTCCGGCGTGCCGGCTTCCGGCTGCCAGTCGTAGCGCCACTTCACCACCGGCGGCATCGACATCAGGATGGATTCGGTGCGTCCGCCCGACTGCAGGCCGAACAGCGTGCCGCGGTCGAATACCAGGTTGAATTCGACATAGCGCCCGCGACGGTAAGCCTGGAAGTCGCGCTCGCGTTCGCCGTAAGGCGTGTCCTTGCGCTTGGCCAGCAGCGGCACATAGGCATCGATGAAGCGGTCGCCCACGCTTTGCTGCATGGCGAAGCTGCGCTCGAAGCCGAGTTCATGAAAGTCGTCGAAGAAGATGCCGCCCACGCCGCGCGGTTCCTTGCGGTGCTTCAGGTAGAAGTAGTCGTCGCACCATTTCTTGAAACGCCGATGCAGGTCGTCGCCGAAGGGAGCGAGCGCATCCTTGCAGACCTGGTGGAAGTGGCGCGCGTCTTCCTCGAAACCGTAATACGGTGTCAGGTCCATGCCGCCGCCGAACCACCACACCGGCTCCTGCCCTTCGGCGGTTGCGGTAAAGAAGCGCACGTTCATGTGCGAGGTCGGCGCGTACGGATTGCGCGGATGCAGTACCAGCGACACGCCCATCGCCTCCCAGGCGCGCCCGGCGATCTCGGGCCGGTTGGCGGCGGCTGAAGGCGGCAGGCTGGTGCCGCTCACATGCGAGAAGCCGATGCCGCCGCGTTCCAGCACATTGCCTTCTTCGAGGATGCGCGTGATGCCGCCGCCCTTGATCGGGCTCGTGCCGTCGCGGCGTTCCCACTGGTCGGTGACGAAGGATGTGCCGTCGACCTGTTCCAGCGCGGCAACGATGCGCGATTGCAGGCCAAGCAGATAGGCCTTGACTGCTGCGGGATCGGGGGAGGTGCTCACGTTGTGCTCTTGGATGTTTGTGTTGGCGGGATTTTACCCCGCCGGCACGAATGCGGCGGGGCAGAGCACAAGGCTGGAATCAGTGCTTCTTGAGGGCGCGCCAGCCGATATCGCGGCGGAACTGCGCGCCATCGAAATGGATGCGCTCGACGGCTTCGTACGCATGCTTCTGTGCCATGCGCACGCTGTCGCCCAGACCGACCACGCACAGCACGCGGCCGCCGGAGACGGTGAGTTGTCCGCCGTTCTTCGTGGTACCGGCATGGAAGGTCACGCAATCAGGCGTTTCTTCCGGAATGCCGGTGATGACGTCGCCCTTGCGCGGCGCATCCGGATAACCTGCAGCGGCCATCACCACGCCCAGTGCGGTACGGCGGTCCCATTCGAGCTCCACCTGGTCGAGCGTGCCATTGACTGCATGTTCCATCACCGTCACGAGGTCGGTCTTCAGGCGCGTCATGATCGGCTGGGTTTCCGGGTCGCCCATGCGGCAGTTGAATTCCAGCGTCTTCGGGTTGCCCTTTGCATCGATCATCACGCCGGCGTAGAGGAAACCGGTGAAGGGAATGCCGTCCTTCGACATGCCGAGCACCGTCGGGTTGATGATCTCGCGCATGATGCGCGCATGGAGGGAGGGCGTGACGATCGGTGCGGGCGAATACGCGCCCATGCCGCCGGTGTTCGGGCCTTCGTCGTTGTCCTTCAGGCGCTTGTGGTCCTGGCTGCTTGCCAGCGGCAATACGCTCTTGCCGTCGACCATGACAATGAAGCTGGCTTCTTCGCCCTGCAGGAATTCCTCGATCACGACGCGCGCACCGGCGTCGCCCAGCTTGTTGTCGGACAGCATCATGTCGACCGCGGCATGTGCCTCTTCCAGCGACAACGCCACCACCACGCCCTTGCCGGCGGCCAGGCCGTCGGCCTTGATCACGATGGGCGCTCCCTTCTGGTCGATGTACTTGTGCGCTGCCTTCACGTCGGAGAAGGTCTGGTAGTCGGCGGTGGGGATGCGGTGGCGCTTCATGAAGGCCTTCGCGAAATCCTTCGAGCTTTCGAGCTGCGCGGCTTCCTTCGTCGGGCCGAATACCTTCAGGCCGTGTTCACGGAAGATGTTCACGATGCCGGCGGCCAGCGGCGCTTCCGGGCCGACCACGGTCAGCGCGATGTGTTCCTTGATCGCAAACTGCGCCAGCCATGTCGGATCGGTGATGTCGACGTTCTGCAGGCGAGGGTCGCTCGCGGTGCCGCCGTTGCCTGGCGCAACATAGACCATCTGGATCTTTTCGGACTGGGCAAGCTTCCAGGCCAGGGCATGTTCGCGGCCGCCTGAACCGACTACGAGAATTTTCATGGGATGAGACTTGGTAAATGGTGCAAGGTGGTGCAAGGGATATTGCAATCCCTTCCCGGGCAGGGAAGGGGAACTGCTTCGGGGATTACTCCTCGATCACGGCATTGGTATAGACCTCCTGCACGTCGTCCAGGTTTTCCAGGGCGTCGAGCAGTTTCTGCATCTTCACGGCATCGTCGCCGGTGAATATAGTTTCGGTGGACGGCTTCATCGTGATTTCCGCCATTTCCGCCTTGAACCCGGCCTTTTCCAGCGCTTCCTTGATCGTTGCGAAATCATGCGGCGGAGTAACGACTTCGAAGCCGCCCTCATCTGCGATCACGTCTTCCGCGCCGGCTTCGAGCGCCGCTTCCATCAGCGCGTCTTCATTGGTCTCGGGTGCGTAGAACAGCTGGCCGCAATGCTTGAACAGGAAGGCCACTGAACCCTCGGTGCCCATGTTGCCGCCGAACTTGGAAAAGGCATGGCGCACTTCCGCCACGGTACGCACGCGGTTGTCCGTCATGCAATCGACGATGATCGCAGCGCCATTGATGCCATAGCCTTCGTAGCGGATTTCCTCGTAGTTCACGCCTTCCAGGCCACCGGTGCCGCGCTGGATCGCGCGTTGCACGTTGTCCTTGGGCATGTTGGCATCGGCCGCCTTTTCCACCGCCAGGCGCAGACGCGGGTTGGCGTCCGCATCGCCGCCGCCCATGCGGGCAGCAACGGTGATTTCCTTGATCAGGCGCGTCCAGATCTTGCCGCGCTTGGCATCAGTAGCAGCCTTCTTGTGCTTGATGTTGGCCCATTTGCTATGTCCAGCCATGACTAAACTTTCTTGGAATTGAATGAGGGAGGGCGGGCCCCGAATTGATCCAAAATAAGGTGATCGGGGGCCGAAAATCAATCTACAATTTTACCATAGTGCACCCCGCCAAAATCTCCTCCTGAAGGCCCGTGAAACCATGCCCGATCCCCTGCTGATAGGAAAAAATCAACATACCGAACTCGTTCTCCTGCCCGGACTTGCCAACCGCCACGGCTGCATCACCGGCGCCACCGGCACCGGCAAGACAGTAACCCTGCAAACCATGGCGCAGGCGCTCTCGCGCATCGGCGTGCCGGTGTTCATGGCCGACGTCAAGGGCGACTTGTCCGGCCTGGCCAAGCCCGGCAGCCCGACGCCGCGCGTGCAGGAACGCATTACCCAGCTCAAGCTCGACGATCCGAAATGGGAAGGCTGCCCCGTTACCTTCTGGGACGTGTTCGGCGAGAAAGGCCACCGGGTACGCGCCACCGTTGCCGACCTCGGTCCGCTGTTGCTGGCGCGCATGCTGAACCTGAACGAAGTGCAGCAGGGCGTGCTGCAACTGGTATTCAAAGTGGCCGACGACAACGGCTTGCTGTTGCTCGATATGAAAGACTTGCGCGCGATGCTGCAGCATGTCGGCGAGCATGCGGCCGAGCTGCAGACAGAGTACGGCAACATTTCCGCCGCCAGCATCGGCGCCATCCAGCG
>DASVLM010000324.1:0-3418 GCA_036384875.1 Noviherbaspirillum sp. | reverse complement strand
GTCGCGCAGCCTCGGTGTGGCACTGGCGCCGCGCCTCCTGGTACGCGAACGCGACACCGGTGCGCAATCACTGCTGCATCCGGAGGAGCGCAGCCGGAATGTGCGGCGCGCCTTCATCGTGCCGGCCGAAGCCGCCGATGTCGTGCGCGGTGCGCATGTCGGCATGGTCGATGACGTCATGACCACCGGCGAAACGCTGAATGAGATTGCCGCGACGCTCAAGCGTTTCGGCGCAGCGCGCGTGACCAATTTCGTGTTCGCGCGCACGTTACCGAACTGAGGACAACAAGGTGTTTCACGTCGTACTGGTTGAACCGGAAATCCCGCCGAATACCGGCAACATCATCCGCCTGTGTGCCAACACCGGCGCGCAACTGCATCTCGTCGAGCCGCTCGGGTTTCCGCTCGACGATGCGAGAATGCGTCGCGCCGGACTGGATTACCACGAGTATGCGAAGATGCAGGTGCACCGCAACTGGGATGCCTTCATCGCCGCCGAATCGCCCGATCCTGCGCGCATGTTTGCATTGACCACGCGCGGCTCGGCGCCATTCGCCTCGATCGAGTTCCGTCCGGGCGACGTGTTCGTCTTCGGCTCGGAAACGAGAGGGCTGGCACCGGAATTGCGCGATTCCTTTCCGCCGTCGCAGCGCATCCGCCTGCCCATGCGTCCGGACAACCGCAGCCTCAACCTGTCGAATGCGGTTGCGGTGGTTGTGTTCGAGGCGTGGCGACAGAACGGCTATGCCGGCGGCAACTGAATTTCCCTTACTACCTGGTGAACAACATGATGAACCTGCGTTCCCTCCTGCTTGCTGCGGCATTCGCAACTGCCAGCACTGCATTCGCCCATGAATACGATGTCGGCGACCTGCACATCGACCATCCGCATGCACGTCCGACTATCGCCAACATGCCGACCGGTGCGGCCTACTTCGGCATCGAGAATCGCGGCAAATCGGTGGACAAGCTGGTCGGCGTCAGCACGCCGGTCGCCAAAAGCGTCGAGATCCATACCATGGCGATGGATAACGGCGTGATGAGAATGCGCGAGATCGGCGAGATCACGGTCAAGCCGGGCGACAAGGTAACGATGCAGCCGGGCGGCGGTTACCACCTGATGCTGATGGGCCTGAACCGGCAGTTGAAACCCGGCGATCAATTCCCGATGACATTGACCTTCGAGAAAGCGGGCAAGAAGGAGGTCAGCGTCGTGGTGGACCAGAAGCCGGGCGAAGGGTCGACGCACCAGCATTAAGCGTGCTCCCCTGCGCAAGTTCCGCAGCAGGGCTTGCGCGTGTATTCAGCTCCTGCGTACCTTCGCCAGCAGTTTGGTGGTCGAGCGGTCGTGCGCGAAATCGATCGCGACTGCTTTTCCGCCATAAGCCAGCACTTCCCTGCCTTCGGGAATAGCCTGCATGTCGTAGTCCCCGCCTTTCACATACACATCCGGCCGCGCTTCCTGCACAACTTCGAGCGCTGTATCTTCCTCGAACGGCACCACCAGGTTGACCGATTCCAGCGCCGCGAGGATCGCCATGCGGTCATCGCAGGTATTCACGGGACGGTCGTCTCCCTTGCCCAGCCGCTTTACCGACGCATCGGTATTCACCGCCACGACCAGCGATGCACCCTGCTCGCGCGCCTGCGCAAGGTAGGTGACGTGTCCGCGATGCAGGATGTCGAAGACGCCGTTGGTGAGCACTACCGGCTTGGGCAGTTGCGCGACGCGCGCCTTGAGGTCGGCGCGGCTGCAGATCTTTTGTTCGAATGTAGGCATGGCAAATGAAAAAAGCCGCGGGGTGAAGCCCGCGGCTTGAGCATACAGGAATCGCGGCAGGGATCAAACAGCCGACTGTGACTGCGGCCCGAGGCGCGAAATGACTTCCTTGCGATAGCGGTTCAGATCCTGCACCGATTCGAAGGTGCGTTCCATCAGCAGCGACATGTTATGCAGAATGCGCTCGACCACCTTCTTTTCCCAGCTGGCATCGAACTTGATCTGGCCGTCGAGCCAGCGTTCCAGCCAAGTCGGATCGGGAAGGCGGCTTTGCACCGTGTCGTTCGGGAACAATGCCTGGTTGACGTGCAGGTTGGTTGGGTGCAGCGGCTTCTCGGTGCGGCGGGCCGATGCCATCAGGACACCGATCTTGGCGAATGCGGCGCGCGCACTGTCGCCAACTTCGTTCAGTGCCTTCTTCATGTAGCGCAGGTAAGCGCCGCCATGGCGCGCTTCATCCTGGCTGATGATCTTGTAGATCGCCTTGATGACAGGCTCGGTGTGCCACTCGGCGGCGCAGCGGTACCAGTGGTTCAGGCGGATCTCGCCGCAGAAGTGCAGCATCAGGGTTTCCAGCGGAGGCGCCGGGTCGAATTCGAAGCGCACATTGTGCAGTTCTTCCTCGGTCGGGACCAGGTCCGGGCGGAAGCGGCGCAGGTATTCCATCAGCACCAGCGAGTGTTTCTGCTCTTCGAAGAACCAGACCGACATGAAAGCCGAAAAGTCGCTGTCATTGCGGTTATCGCGCAGGAACATTTCGGTGGCAGGCAATGCCGACCATTCCGTGATCGCATTCATGCGGATCGTTTGAGCCTGCTCCTCCGACAACTTGGATGCGTCGAACTGGTCCCATGGGATATCCTTTTCCATGTTCCAGCGGACTTGTTCGAGCGACTTGAATAGTTCTGGGTACAGCATCACGCACCTTCTGATTTTGAGTTAAGTCCTTGATTCTACCAAGAAAAGTGTGAAATTCGAATGACATTCCCGTCGTACGGGCGTGCTTTGTTGCCAAAAGAGTCAATAAGTTGCCATTTGATCCAGATCAAGAAATGAATTCCGCCAGGCAATCGCTTTCCGCCCATCGCATACCGGCCACCGTGTGGGTGCTGGGCTGCGTCAGCCTGCTGATGGATGTGTCATCCGAGATGATCCACAGCCTGCTGCCGCTGTTCATGACTATTGTCCTTGGCGCCAGCGCGACAGAGGTCGGCCTGGTGGAAGGGATTGCCGAAGCGACAGCGCTGATTACCAAGGTGTTTTCGGGCGTCATCAGCGATCGCCTGGGCAAGCGCAAGCAGCTGGCGTTGCTCGGGTACGGCTTGGGCGCAGCGACGAAACCGGTGTTCGCCCTTGCAAGCAGCATGGGCTGGGTGCTGACCGCACGCTTCGTCGACCGCATCGGCAAAGGCATACGCGGTGCACCGCGCGATGCGTTGGTCGCGGACGTCACCCATCCGTCGTTGCGCGGTGCTGCGTTTGGCCTGCGACAGGCGCTCGACACTGTTGGCGCATTCGCCGGCCCCCTGCTGGCGATGGGATTGATGCTGCTGTGGGCGAACGACTTTCGCGCCGTGTTCTGGGTCGCGGTCGTCCCCGGCGCGCTTGCCGTCACGCTGCTCGCTCTGGGCGTGCAGG
>DASVLM010000323.1:0-4704 GCA_036384875.1 Noviherbaspirillum sp. | reverse complement strand
GGCAACGTGACGCCAAGCATCAGCGATGGCGGCTTCACGATCGCCTACGCGCTGCGCACAAGTACGCTGTCACTGCCTGCACTGCGCCGCCTGCGTTTCCCGATCGACGGCCAGCGCGATCCTGCGCGCGACCGTGCCGCGCAAACTGCATTGGCCGCGCTCGCGCTGTGCGGAGCGACGCTGGCGCAGTCCGCCGGCAGCGACCTGCGCTCGCGCTGCCACCTGGTGCCGGTCGAGGCCGCGCGTTGGGAATTGCTCGACACGCCGGGCGAGGAACCGAAGTCCTACGTGCTCGATCGTTCCGACGCGGTTGCGCTGTACCGCGAAGCCGTCGATGCCGCCAAGGCGGCCGACTTGCCGTGGCTCGACGAACCACTCGAACTCGTACCTTCGCCACAACTCGCCGCACTGGTGCGCAAGAGCCAGGACCTGGCGGTTGCCACGATCGAGGCGGGAGAAGACTGATGATCGCCATCGGCATCCGTTATCTGAACGGTTGGTCGATGGCGGCAGCGGCGGACGGATCGGACAAGGCGACGGCTGAATGGCCGCCGCATCCCGATCGTTTGTTCATGGCCCTGGCCGCCGCCTACTTCGAAACCGACCGCGACCCTGCCGAACGCGCGGCGCTGTTGTGGCTGGAACAACAGGCTGCGCCCCGGTTGTACGCAAGCATGGGCGGAGAGGTTTCGCGCCGTGCCATCGTCACCCACTACGTGCCGGTCAATGACGTCGCTCCGCCGCGCTCCGCGGAGAATGCGACCGCCAAGCAAGTCGCCGAGGGACTGCTGCTGTTGCCGGAACGACGCCTGCGCCAGGCACGGCAATTCCCGGTCGTCGTGCCGCAAAACGACACCGTATATTTCATCTGGCCGGATGCCGAACCTGACGAAGACATCCGCGCGGCGCTGGCCACGCTGTGTGCCAAGCTGACCTGCCTCGGCCATTCGGCTTCGCTGGTACAGGGCTGGATCGAACCGGAGCCGCCAGCCCCGACGATGCAACCCACAAGGAGCGCGGGATTGCCACTGCGCGTGGCTGAAACGGGTCGGCTGGCACAGCTCGAACAGGCCTACAACGAAAGTGAGCGCCTGGCATGGATCGCGCTCGAAAGCGCCACTGCGACCGCCAAGGGCGCGGCCAGGAAGAAACTGCGCGAGGAGCGGGACGCGCGTTTCGGTAAAGGCGCACCACAGTCACGCCGCCCGTCACCGGCAACCTCCGTCGCGTACGCATCCGTCAAACCCGAACGACCACCTCTCCCGCATACGGTCTTCAGTGATCGCCTGCTGATGTTCCGGCAGGTGGCACGCCGACCTTCCCGCGAAGGTGTCGACATGCCGTCGAAGGAGCACGCCGTTCCCCAAGACAAGCGGCTGTGGCTCGACAACATGCCGCTGCTGATGGCCGCGTGGCGAAATACCGTCATGGCACACAGTCAGGTGCAGCCACCGCCGGAATGGTTGTGCGGCCACCGCACCGATGGCACGCCGACGACGCAATCGCATCTCGCAGTGCTGCCGATAGCGAATGTCGCCAATCCGCATGCCCAAGGCCACGTGATGGGCGTCGCGCTCGCCATCCCACGCGACGTGCCGGACAACGAAGTCGGCCGTTGCCTGTGGCCGCTGTTCGATCTCGGCCCAGATGGCAATCCGAAGCCCCTGCGGATCTATCACGGCAGTGATTTCGACATCGATGTCGTCTTCGACCTCGGCGAATCAGAACGCGAGGCGTTCCGGGCGCAACGCTGGTGTGGCGACGCCGGCGGTGCGCGCGTGTGGGCCAGTGTCACGCCTGTCGCGCTCGACCGGCACAGCAAGCACGGCCGTTTCGACGATGGAACGAAAGAACAGATCGCCCATGCCTGCACGCGCATTGGACTGCCGCGCCCAACGAAGATCCTGATTTCCTCCACCGGCTTCCTGACCGGCGTGCCCCATGCCCGTTCCGTGCCCGCCCTGCGTCGCAAGGATGGCAGCGCGCGCCAGCAGGTACACGTCTGCCTGGAATTCCCGGAGGCCGTGCAGGGCCCAGTGCTGATCGGCGCTGGCCGCTTCCGTGGCTACGGCCTGTGCATGCCGTACCGGAGGGACAAGGCATGAGCCTGGTACCAGAACGATTCGAAGAATTCTACGCGGCGCTGCATCCCGGGCGGCAAGCGTTTCCATGGCAGAAGCGGCTGTGTGATGTCGTCATGCGAGGCGAATGGCCCCACACACTGTCGTTGCCGACCGCGAGCGGAAAGACCTCATGCATTGACATTGCGTTGTATGCGCTTGCGGCTGGCGCGCCGCACGCGCCGCGACGCATCCTGTTCGTGGTGGACCGACGAGTCATCGTGGACGAGGCCTTCCACCACGCCGACGACATCGCACAACGTTTGCGTGATGCGAGCGACGGCATCCTTCGTGAAGTCGCCGACGGACTGCGTGCACGCCGCGGCATCGACCCGGGCGGCGACACCGATCCGCTCGCCTGCTTCCAGCTGCGCGGTGGCACGTATCGCGACAACGCCTGGGCGCGTACGCCGAGCCAACCGACAGTGATCTGCTCGACCGTGGACCAAGTCGGCTCACGCCTGCTGTTCCGCGGCTACGGCGTGAGCGACTACCTGCAATCACTGCACGCCGGACTCGTCGCCAACGATACCCTGATCCTACTCGACGAAGCGCATTGCTCCAATCCATTCCGACAGACGCTGGAAGCGATTGCCCGGTATCGGACAGCGTTCGGATCAGTCGTGCCGCCGGCACCGTTCGCATATGCCTTGCTGTCGGCAACGCCCCGAGCCGTGGGTCAAGATGATGCTGAAGCACCACCATCGTTCGGGTTGGATGCCTTGGACGAAGCAAATGACACGCTGGGGCGCCGGCTCCATGCACGCAAGCCTGCGCAGCTGATCGAACTTGGCGAGCGCACGGCCACTGCCCAGTTTGCCGACCGCGTGGCCGAGCAAGCGAAAGCTCTGGCCGACGCTGGTGCGAACCGCATCGGCATCATCGTCAACCGCGTGCGCAGCGCACAGCTCGTATTCGATCGCCTGCCCGCTCCACCATCGCAAAAGGCGCTGTTCATCGGCCGCATGCGTCCGCTCGACCGTGACGCGAGCATGCGGCAATGGCACGACGCGCTGCGCAGCGGCTCCACCGTATCGCCAGACAAACCGGTGTACGTCGTGGCAACCCAATGCATCGAAGTGGGTGCCGACCTCGACTTCGACGCCTTGCTCACCGAGTGCGCCAGCCTGGATGCATTGCGCCAGCGCTTCGGGCGTCTGTACCGCCTCGGCGAGCCCGAGGGCGCCAACCCGCAAACGCGTCCGCCTGGCGTCGTCGTCATCGCGAAGGACAGCCTGAAGGACGATGACCCGATCTATGGCCCTGCCTTGCGCGGCACCTGGGCCTGGCTCGGGGAGCAAGCCGATGAACAAGGCCGTGTCGATTTCGGCATTTCGGCAATGAAGCCACGGCTCGAACGCGGTGCACCGGTACAGACCCTGGTCGAGGCAGTCGACGCGCCGATCATGCAGGCCGCCTATCTCGACCAATGGGTGCAGACCAGTCCGAAACCCGAGCATGAAGCGGAGCCCTCGCTGTTCCTGCACGGGGCGCGCGACGAATCGCCGGACGTGCAAGTGTGCTGGCGTGCCGATCTCGACATGGACAAGCCCGACGCCTGGGCCGATATAGTGGCACTGTGCCCTCCCAGCGTTGGGGAGTGCATGAGCGTGCCACTGGCGCAGTTCCGACGCTGGATGCGTGGTGAAAAGGACATCGCTGCGGGCGACGTCGAGGGTTTCGATGCGCCGGACGACGTCACCGCGGACGATGGAACAGCGACCGACCGGAGCGTGCTTGTCTGGCGTGGCGACCAGAGCTTCGTTGCTGACGAACCCCGGAAAATCCGCCCCGGTCATACGCTGGTCATCCCTGCGGCGCGGCGTGGCTGGAATTTGCTCGGTTACGCGCCGCAGGCGGAAGCAACCAACATCGATCTGGCCGAGCAGGCCGCGCTGCAGGCACGTTGGCGGCTCGTCATGCGCGTGCATCCGGCTTTGCTAGACAGGTTTCCCGAAGGCCCATCGCGCCAGCGGCTTGCCGACCTGCTCAAGCAACAGGCCGCTGCCGAAGAAACCGATCCGGACGCTGCAGATGTGCTCGATGCGCTGGCCAATACCTTGGCACCTCTCGCCGCCAGCGCAGACGCTGACTGGCGCTCCATCGCCGCACGCTGCCTCAATGCAAAGCAGTGGTATTCATCGCTCCGTATCAAGAGGTACCCCGGGACGAAAGATTCCCCAGGCCAGGGTTGGGTCATCGAACGCAGGCATCCGCTTCCACGCCAGCTCATGCGGAGCTTCGGCGAAGCTTCCCATATCGGTGACTTCACCACAGAAGACGACAGCTCGTCGTTCACCACCGTGGTTCCATTGAAAAATCATCTCGATGGTGTAGCTGCTTTCGCACGCGCTTATGCGACAGCCTGTGGATTGTCGGATGCCCTCGTTGACGACATCTCGCTCGCGGCAAGCCTGCATGACCTCGGCAAGGCCGACCCGCGCTTCCAATCGATGCTGCGCGGCGGTGCCCCGACATTCGCCTCGGACAAGTTTGATGGGCTGCTCGCGAAGTCGAATGGTGGGCAAGATCGACGTTCGCGCGATCGTGCCCGCCGCCGCTCCGGCTACCCCGAAGGTGGCCG
>DASVLM010000322.1:0-2819 GCA_036384875.1 Noviherbaspirillum sp. | reverse complement strand
CCACCGGCCTGGGCCACAGCGTCGCCGTCCCGCACGGCCGCATCAAGGGCTTGAAGGCGCCGCTGGCCGCATTTGTGCGCCTGCGCGAATCGATTCCCTTCGAATCGCCGGACGGCCTGCCGGTCAAGCTCCTGATATTCCTGCTGATTCCCGACCAGGTCACGCAGCAGCACCTAGAAATCCTGTCAGAGATCGCAGAAATGTTTTCCGACGAAACCTTCCGCACTGCATTGACGGACGATCCCGATGCGGCCTCGGTCCATGCTCGCATCGTTGCATGGCAACCTAGCGTGCATGCATAATCGGGTTTATGCCCGCGACCACCCACCTCACAATTCAGCAACTCTACGACGACACCCGCGAAGCGCTCCAGCTCGGCTGGTTTGCCGGTTTTCCCGGCGGCGAACGGCGGATTTCGGGTGACGCCACCTCGGCAGCCGACCAGGTCGGCCACCTCAACCTGATCCACCCCGGTCGCCTGCAAGTCTTCGGCCACCAGGAGATCGAGTACTACAACCGCCTGTCCCCGGCATCCCGCAAATACCAGACGGAAGAACTGGTGGCCGGCGAACCGCCCGCCTTCGTCATCGCACAGGGGCTGGAAACGCCGCCCTACATTCTGGCGATTTGCGACGAAAAGAACATCCCGTTGTTTTCCACGCCGCTACCGGCGGCGCAGGTGATCGACTACCTGCGTGTCTATCTTTCCAAGGAACTCGCACAGCGCATCACGATGCACGGCGTCTTCATGGATGTGCTGGGCGTGGGCGTGCTGATCACCGGCGAATCCGGCCTGGGCAAGAGCGAACTCGGTTTGGAACTGATTTCCCGCAACCACGGACTGGTGGCGGACGATGCGGTGGAATTCGCCCGCATCGCGCCGGAAATGATCGAAGGCCGCTGCCCGCCGCTGTTGCAGAACCTGCTGGAAGTGCGCGGCCTCGGCCTGCTCGATATCAAGACCATTTTCGGCGAAACGGCAGTGCGCCGGAAGATGCGCCTGAAGCTGATCGTGCACCTCGTCCGCCGCAGCACGCTGGAAGAAAACTACGAGCGCCTGCCGCTGCATTCCCAGACTGAGGAAGTGCTCGGCGTGCCGATCCGCAAGGTCGTCATTCCGGTCGAAGCCGGCCGCAACCTCGCGGTGCTGCTTGAAGCGGCGGTGCGCAATACCATCCTGCAATTGCGCGGCATCGACACGCTCAAGGAATTCATGGAGCGCCAGCAAAAGGCGATGGGCAACGAATAGCAACCGGTCAGCATCGTCCCGCCGACGCTGACCAGCAAACCGCTCTCGTACGGTATCATTGCCGCATGCGCATAATCGTCATCACCGGCATTTCCGGCTCCGGCAAATCGGTCGGATTGAACGCTCTCGAAGACGCCGGCTACTTCTGCGTCGACAACCTTCCGCCCAAGCTGCTGCGCGCGCTGGTCGATACCCGCATCGAAGAAGGCGCCGACACGCTGGCGGTCGCCATTGACGCCCGCAGCGCCGACTCGCTCGCCGGGTTGCCGGCTGACATCCAGTCGCTGAAAGACGAAGGGCACGATGTCAAAGTGCTATTCCTGACGGCGAAAACCGAATCGCTGATCACCCGCTTTTCCGAAACGCGCCGCAGCCACCCGTTGTCGCACCGCGTGAAGCCGGGGCTGCCCGATGCCGAGCAGCCCACGCTTACCGAATGCATCCTGCGCGAACGCGAGATGCTCGGACCGATAGAGGCCATCGGCCATTCGATCGATACGTCCGGCCTGTCCGCCAACAAGCTGCGCGCCTGGATCAAGGACCTGGTCGAAACCGAGCGCACGCCGCTAACCCTGCTGTTCGAATCCTTCGCCTTCAAGTTCGGCGTGCCGCTCGATGCTGACCTGGTGTTCGACGTGCGAGTGCTGCCCAACCCTTACTACGACACCAGCCTGCGTCCGTTTACCGGCCGCGACGAGCCGGTGATCGCCTTCCTGGATTCGCAGGCGCATGTTGCCGAACTGTTGACCGACATTCGCAGCTTCGTCGAAAAATGGCTTCCCGCGTTCAAGAACGACAACCGCAGCTACCTCACAGTGGCGGTCGGTTGCACCGGCGGCCAGCATCGTTCGGTGTACATGGTCGAACAGCTCACCCGGCATTTCCGCGCGTCCGAGCGCGTGCTCGTGCGTCACCGCGAACTGAGCTGATTCCGTGTCGATCACTGCCGGCTGGTTGCCGCTTTTCCCGCTCAAAACCGTTCTGTTCCCCGGCGGCGTGCTGACGCTGAAGGTATTCGAAGCGCGCTATATGGACATGGTGCGCGAATGCATGAAAAACGATGCGCCGTTCGGCGTCGTCCTGATCAAATCGGGCGAGGAAGTGGGAGCACCCGCGGACCCGGAACAAGTCGGCAGCCTCGCCCGCATCACGCAGTGGGACATGCCGACGCTCGGCGTGATGATGTTGCGCACTCTGGGCGGCGAACGTTTCCGCATCCTCGAAACACGCGTGCTGGCCGACAATCGCATCGAAGCTCGCGTGGAAGTGCTGGCGCCCGATGCCGACATCGCCATCAGCGACATGCATGTCGCCTGCGCAAAGGCGCTCAAGATCGTGATCACTGATATCGAGGCAAAAGGCTGCGCAGAACTCGGCGAAAAATTCGAGAACCCCTTCCCGCAACCCGCACGACTGGATAGCGCAGGCTGGGTTGCAAACCGCTGGTGCGAAATCCTTCCCATTCCGATGAAGGCCCGCCAAAAGCTGCTCGAGCTTGATGATGCTCAAACACGGTTGTCAATCGTGTATCAGTATCTGCAGCAGCATGAAATCATCTGAGCTGTAACAG
>DASVLM010000321.1:0-1788 GCA_036384875.1 Noviherbaspirillum sp. | reverse complement strand
TGTCAAAGACATCCAGAAATCCACCGAACATCCCAATGCATGCAAAGACGAGCACGGCAAACTGCGCGTGGGCGCAGCTGTGGGCGTCGGTCCTGACAATGATGAGCGTATCGACTTGCTGGTAAAGGCGGGTGTTGACGTTGTCGTGGTCGATACTGCGCACGGGCATTCCAAAGGCGTGCTGGATCGTGTGAAGTGGATCAAGATGAATTATCCGCAGGTTGACGTCATTGGCGGCAACATTGCCACTGCAGCCGCAGCAATGGCTCTGGCGGAGCATGGTGCGGACGGTGTCAAGGTCGGTATCGGCCCCGGCTCAATTTGCACCACGCGTATCGTCGCAGGCGTGGGCGTGCCGCAGGTCACTGCGATCTCCAATGTTGCAGCGGCGCTCAAGAGTGCCGGCATTCCCTGTATCGCGGATGGCGGCATCCGTTATTCGGGGGATATTTCCAAGGCGCTCGCTGCGGGTGCTTCGAGCGTCATGATGGGCAGCATGTTTGCCGGCACCGAAGAGGCGCCGGGCGAAGTCATCCTTTATCAGGGCCGCAGCTACAAGTCCTATCGAGGCATGGGTAGCCTGGGCGCGATGTCGGAAGGTTCTGCCGATCGCTACTTCCAGGATGCTGCAAACAACGCCGACAAGTTCGTACCGGAAGGTATCGAAGGCCGCGTGCCTTACAAGGGTAGCGTACTGGCAATTCTGTATCAGCTGGTAGGTGGCGTACGCTCGTCGATGGGCTACTGCGGTTGCGCCACGATCGACGAGCTGCGCGAGAAGGCGGAGTTCGTCGAGATCACATCGGCCGGCATGCGCGAGTCGCATGTCCACGACGTGCAGATCACCAAGGAAGCGCCGAACTACCGGGCCGACTAAAGCACACTGCCTACTACTACGACGCTATGACGATGCCGGAAAGCTCCATGCAGTCCGATGTGGCCGAGCCGGGCAACGAACCGGCGGGTGCTTTCTGTGCGGATGAAGACCAGCAGATGCAGCGTATTCGCCGCATCGGCCGCAAGCTGTTCGGTGTCGCGAATTGCGTGATCACCTTCGGTACCACGCCGCCAGTGTCGGCGGCTGGTGCGCAGCTTTCCGTGGTCGAGGTGAATTTTTGCCACAGGCTGGCGTTGTCGAAGGAGGTGGTTGCTGTACCTGATACCCGCAGCCATCCCGTACTGAGCAGGCTCAGGGAAGTGGCAGGTCCTCCAGCGATTCGATTTTTTGCGTCGCACCCGGTATGCAATCAGGATCGCGAGCCGGTGGGCGCAATCAGTCTCATCGATTACGCTCCTCGACTCTCCTTTACGGAAGGCGATCGTCAGATGCTCGCCGACCTGGCGGCTTTCGTGGAGCGTGAGCTGCTGGTGCGGGCAATGAATGCTTCCCAGCTAGATTTGCAGAAGAAGAACAAGAATCTTCGCCGCAAGTCGCTGGTCGACCCGCTGATCGGTACCTGGAACCGTGGCGCGATCATGCGCATCCTGACGATTGAAGCAATCCGTTGCGACAAGGCAGGCGTGCCGCTTTCGCTGATCGTTGCCGACCTGGATTACTTCAAGAAGATCAACGATACGTACGGCCATCCGGCGGGAGATGCAGTGTTGGTGAAGGTGGCCAGCCGCCTGCGCTCCTGCATTCGTCCGCAGGAAGCGCTGGGGCGTTACGGCGGTGAGGAATTCCTCATCGTGTTGCCCGGATCATCGAGTGCTACAGCAATGACGGTAGCGGAGCGCATGCGCAACGCAGTCGCCTCACAACCGGAGACGATCGCAGGCACCAGCCTC
>DASVLM010000320.1:0-12719 GCA_036384875.1 Noviherbaspirillum sp. | reverse complement strand
ATATTTCAACAACGCAGATCTACACCCACGTCGCCCGCGAACGGCTGAAGACACTGCATGCGCAGCACCACCCGCGCGGGTAGCGCTTGACTCTTGGATGCCGCAGCCCGGTTACCCACACATCCTGTGGTCAATTCTGTGGATAAGCCGGGATAAGCTGCAACAAGTAAATGATTCGCAAGAGAAATTTGTTCTTGATGAAAATCAAGGCATCATTATGCTGCTATTCGTCAATTCGGCGGCTTTCCGCTCTGCTACAGTCAAGTGCAGGAGGAGAGCAACATGAACAGCATTCGTACCATTTCTTATATTCTGATCGTCGTCGCAACCTTCGCTGCGACATGGATCGTTTCCAACTTGTGATACTGGCAGCGCGCCGCGCCGTTTTCGCCACGGCCGCCGTGTCGGCGGCTTGTGCTTGTGCGCAGGCAGGGCCGTTGAAAAACTGGTTCAACGATCCTTACTTTCCGCTCGTTCAGGATGTGCAGCACTGCCCAGTGCCGCGCGGTCCGTTCATGACGGAAGCCGAGATGAGGGCAGAGTCGCATTCGCGCATCGAGCGCGGCACTACCTGCTGGATGACCGGCCGCTGCAAGGAACCCAATGCCTATTTGTATGACGCTGGCATCGGCGCGGCTATTCGCGAACGCTTTACCGGCGATCCGGCGTTGCGCGGCATGAGCCTGTGGATCACCGTCAAGCGCCGCTTCGTTTGGGTGGAAGGGTGCGCGTCAGACGCATCGCGCATACCGAAGCTGGAAGCGATGTTCCGTGCCGTTCCCGACGTCGAACAGGTGCTGGTGAATGTAATGCAAGGTGTGGACGGCAAGCCACCCTACGTGCGCCTGGATCCTGCGGAGCAATAAAGAGGCACGGAATCCATCCGCACATCCCAAGAAAAAGGGCCGCATGTTGCGGCCCTCGGTTTTTGCTCTTCCGGCAAGCAAGGATTACTTGCGTGCGCGTCCGGCGTTGGCGGTCTTTTCCGCAGCTTGCGAGAACTGGCTGACGGCGGAATTGATGTTGGCTTCCAGCACTTCGGCTGCCTGCTTGGTGGTCTTGGACAGCTGCTCGTAGCCGGCGTTGGCATTGCCGAGCGCGGTCTTGAACATGGCGATCACGTTTTCCGAACCGGCGGGAGCGTTCTTGGAAACGTCGTCCACCAAGGCGGAAAGCTTGCGGCCGGATTCGGCGAACTGCTCTTCGGCAGCGCGGGTGAATTCAGCCTGGGCGCTGGTTGCGATCCCGGCGAGGTGGCGGCCATAAGCGATTGCCTTGGCAGCCGCCGGCTGGGCTTGTGCAGCCAGCAGCGAACCGACTTCCTGCGGGTCCTTGGCGGACAACAGCTGGCGTGTCGACACGGACACGTCTTCGATCAGCGCCTTGCCGGCATTGATGTTCAGGTCGAACATCTGCTCCAGCGCTTCGACAGCCTTGGTGGTCAGGGCCGAGGAAACGGCAAGCTGGGATTCGATGTTGGCTTTGGCAATGCTGCTGAATTGTTCGGGGAATGCAAACATGGATTGCTCCTTGGAATAAATGGGGAATCGGGGGTGGCGTATTTATTGTGCGCCGCAACAATTCCCATTTTAGGGTTAAGCGTGAGGATGTCAAGCATTATTTTGTGCGGTGCACAAAATAAATTCAGGGCAACATCTACGACAAGGGCGCGGCAACCCGGCTCTGCGGCCATTCGACCGCCTTGAAGTGAAATGACGGGGGCGGTTGCGGGTTTCACTTTTAACATGATGCGCCTCTCCCAGCCTTGGTCCACAAGGAGGAACGACAAGTTCCTTGACCCGTCTCAAACGGTACGGAACCTGTCGGCAAAATCTGGAGTCGTTGGCCAGGTGTTGGTTGCGCCGTGGCATTACTGCGGCATAATGTGACCCGATTTTTCGATTGAAGCAGCATGGCAAAGAAAGAACACATTTCCGAGACGCCGGCGACGCAGTTCCTGCGCAAGCATGGCATTGCATTTACCGAACACCCCTATGAGTACGAAGAGCATGGCGGCACGGCGGTGTCGGCGCGCGAACTGGGCGTGGACGAGCATCATGTGGTGAAAACGCTGGTGATGCAGGACGAGGCAGCCAAGCCGCTGATCGTGCTCATGCACGGCGACCGCAAGGTGTCGACCAAGAACCTGGCGCGCCAGATCGGCTGCAAGTCGGTCGAGCCGTGCAAGCCGGAAGTGGCCAATCGCCATTCCGGTTTCCTGGTCGGCGGCACTTCGCCGTTCGGCACGCGCAAGGCCATGCCGGTTTATGTAGAGGAAAGCATCCTTGTGCTGGACAAGATCTACATCAACGGCGGCCGGCGCGGTTATCTCGTCGGCATCGATCCGAAGATCCTGCCGGCGGTGTTGCAAGCCAAGCCGGTACATTGCGCGCTGGAAGACTGAGCGCTACTGAAAGGAAAGCATGAATACAGTGTTGTTTGCCGTGGCGGCGTACCTGCTCGGCTCGATTTCGTTTGCCGTCGTCGTCAGCAAGTTTTCCGGGCTCGCCGATCCGCGCACCTATGGCTCGAAGAATCCGGGCGCAACCAATGTTCTGCGCTCGGGGAACAAGAAGGCTGCGATTGCCACTCTTATCGGCGATGCCCTGAAGGGCTGGCTGCCAGTGTGGCTGGCGCAGCAATACGGCGCGGCATGGGGCATCGACGATACGGCGATCGCGCTGATCCTGATGGCAGTGTTCGCCGGCCACCTGTGGCCGATATTCTTCCGCTTCGAAGGAGGCAAGGGTGTGGCGACCGCAGCCGGCGCCCTGTTCGGACTGAATGTGTGGCTGGGATTGGCGACGGCGGTTACCTGGCTGGTGGTCGCCTATGCATTCCGCTATTCATCGTTCGCGGCGCTGATTGCTGCAGTGTTTGCGCCGTTCTATTACGGCCTGCTGTTCGGTACCGACGTCAAGCTGCTCGCCGTGCTCGCCATGAGTGCGCTGCTGGTGTATCGCCACAAGAAGAATATCGCGAACCTGTTGGCCGGCAAGGAGAGCAGGATAGGCGCGAAGAAGAACTGAACTGCGGCTACACCGCCCGCAATTCGTCCAGCGGCCAGCGCGGCCGCACATTGAAGCCATACTCGCGCTTTGCGGCATCGGGATTGATCTGCAGCCGCATTGCGCCGGCAAAGGCGATCATCGCGCCGTTGTCGGTGCAGAATTCCAGTTCCGGGTAATACACCTTGAAGCGCCGCTTTTGCGCGGCCGCGTTCAATGCTTCACGCAACTGCCGGTTGGCACCGACGCCGCCGGCGATCACCAGCCGCTTCATGCCGGTCTGCTTCAACGCCGCGAGACATTTCGCCACCAGCACCTCGACGATCGCATCGACGAAAGCGCGCGCGACATTGGCCTTGTCCTGCTCGCAGATGTTGGCAATGTGCTGATGCACTAGTGTCAACACTGCCGTTTTCAATCCGGAAAAACTGAAATTGAGATCCTTCGAATGCAGCATCGGCCGCGGCAGCTTGTAGACGCCCGCGTCGCCGAATTCAGCCAGTCGTGAAATCGCCGGCCCGCCGGGATAACCGAGGCCCAGCAGCTTGGCCGACTTGTCGAAGGCTTCGCCCGCCGCATCGTCCAGCGTCTCGCCCAGCAGCGTGTATTGGCCGACGCCTTCCACTTGCATCAGTTGCGTATGGCCGCCCGAAATGAGCAGGGCGACGAAGGGAAATTGCGGCGGCTCCTTCGCCAGCAGCGGCGAGAGCAAATGGCCTTCGAGGTGATGCACGCCGAGCACCGGCTTGTCGAGCGCGAGGCCGAGCCCGCAGGCGACCGATGCACCGACCAGCAGCGCGCCGGCCAGTCCCGGACCTTGGGTGTAAGCGATTGCATCGATCGCGTTGCGCGGCACTTCCGCCTTCGCCAGCACATTCTCGAGAAGAGGAATGGCGCGGCGGATGTGGTCGCGCGAGGCAAGTTCCGGCACCACGCCGCCGTACTCCTGATGCATCGCGACTTGCGAATGGAGGGCATGCGCAAGCAGGCCGCGTTGTGTGTCATACAACGCGAGGCCGGTTTCATCGCAGGAGGATTCGACGCCGAGGACAAGCATGGGAAGGAAAGAGGATGGCAAGCTTCTTGCAAAGCCACATTGTAAGCCAAAGCGTTTTCACCTATCGAATACCGATGCCATGACAGACTCCAAACAGCTCAAGATCGTCGTGATCAACTCCCTCGTCGTGCCCGAGGGCGCCAGCCCGGAAGCGCAGATGCAGGCGGAGCGTGCGCGAGCCTTGCGCATCGGACTGCTGGAAGGCGGCTACAACATCCTGGCCGCGCTGCCGCCGGATGCCGACCTGGAAGAGCAGATCGCGCAACTGCAGCCAGACGTCATCATCGTCGACGAACAGTCCGACGCGGCGCTGAAGAAAGTCGTTGCCGCCACCGCCGACGATCGCCGTCCCATCGTCTGCTTTACCGAAGACAACGACCGCGAAAAGATGCACGAGGCGATCGAGGCGGGCGTATCGGCCTATGTGGTCGCAGGCCTGTCCGCTGATCGCGTGAAAGCCGTGCTCGACGTCGCCATCGCGCGCTTCGAGGTCGACCAGAAGCTGCGCCACGAACTCTCCGAAACCAAGCTCAAGCTCGCCGAGCGCAAGGTGATCGAGCGCGCCAAGGGCTTGCTCATGGAGCGCCACCGCTGCACCGAAGACGAGGCGTATCGCAAGCTGCGGCGCCTTGCCATGGACAAGAACCTCAAGCTGTCCGAAGTGGCGCAGCGCATGCTCGATGTGGCCGATTTGCTCCTTTGAGTGCGCCCCGTTTTAATGCGATGCACTCGTTCAGTGCATAAGCTGCACTGCTTGCACATGAATTTCACCAAATCATCATTCCAGCCTGCTGGCACGTCATTTGCAAAAGCAGGGCAAGCGCCAACGAAGGCGTAGCGATCAGTAGTGCCGTCCCGCCAGCGCTGGCCGGGACATTTGGACAAAGGCGTCCGACCCGCATGAGTCATCCTCACTGCGGATCGGACGCCTTTCTTTTTGCCCGTTTCGACAGTAATCAACGAGGACCACATGTCAGCAGAAGAGAAGAAGACCAACCTGACCCGCCGCAGCATCATCAAGGCGGGCGCAACCATGACTGCCGGGGCACTGAGTGGATTGGCCACGCAAGGCGTCTGGGCTGCAGGGTCAGACAAGCCCGAGAAGGAAGAAGTCAAAATCGGCTTCATTCCGCTGACCGACTGCGCTTCGGTCGTGATGGCCTCGGTGCTCGGCTTCGACAAAAAATACGGGGTGAAGATCACGCCTTCCAAAGAGGCTTCCTGGGCCGGCGTGCGCGACAAGCTGGTCAACGGCGAACTCGACATGGCGCATGTGCTCTACGGCTTGATCTACGGCGTGCACCTCGGCGTTTCCGGACCGAAGAAGGACATGGCCGCGCTCATGACCATCAATTACAACGGTCAGTCGATCACACTCTCGAAGCAGCTGGCCGAGAAGGGCGCCGTCGATGGCACTAGCCTTGCCAAGGTCATGCACGCGGACAAGCGCGACTACACCTTCGCCCAGACCTTCCCGACCGGCACGCACGCGATGTGGCTTTACTACTGGCTCGCCAGTGCCGGCATCAATCCGTTCAAGGATGCCAAGGCGATCACTGTGCCGCCGCCGCAAATGGTGGCCAATATGCGGGTCGGAAACATGGATGGCTTCTGCGTCGGCGAACCGTGGGGTCATCGCGCGATCATGGATGGCATCGGCATTACCGCAGTGACCACGCAGGACATCTGGAAAGACCATCCTGAAAAGACGCTCGGCACCACCGCCGAATTCGTGAAGAAGTATCCGAATACCACTCGCGCCGTAATGATGGCCGTGCTCGAAGCCAGCCGCTGGATCGATGCCAGCCTGCAGAACAAGTTGAAGATGGCGGAAACCGTCGCAGACAAGTCCTATGTGAACACCAGCGTCGACGCCATCAACCAGCGCATTCTCGGCCGCTACCAGAACGGCCTCGGCAAGACCTGGGACGATCCGAACCATATGAAGTTCTTCAGCGATGGTGCGGTCAACTTCCCTTACCTGTCCGACGGCATGTGGTTCCTCACGCAGCACAAGCGATGGGGTTTGCTGAAGGCACATCCGGATTATCTCGGCGTGGCGAAGCAGATCAACCAGATCGACCTGTACAAGCAGGTCGCCTCGGCGATGAAGATCAGCGTGCCCAAGGACGCAATGCGATCGAGCAAGCTGATCGACGGTGTCGTTTGGGACGGCAAGGACCCGGCGAAGTATGCCGACAGTTTCAAAATCAAAGCGTAAGCGGAGCAACCAACATGAGCGCAGTCATGGAAACCTTGTTGAATGAACCGGCCGAGTCCGTGGAACGGAGCGACGAAGTTCCGTCCAAGACGCCCGAAGCCAAACGCCGTATCGAAGTGGGGGCGGACCCGAAGCCGGCGGCGCACAAGTCGCCGTTGCGGCCTGTCCTGCTGGCCGTACTGCCGCCGGTGCTCGGCCTCGCCTTCCTGGTGCTGGTCTGGCAGATCGTGTCGTACAAGACCGGCAATTTTCCTTCGCCGGCGGTCACGTTCAATGAAGCGATCAACATCTTTTCCGATCCGTTCTACCAGAAGGGACCGAACGACCAGGGCATAGGCTGGAACATCCTCTCGTCGCTCAAGCGCGTCGGCATCGGGTTCGGCATGGCGGCGCTGGTCGGCATTCCGCTCGGCTTCATGATCGGACGCTTCAAGTTTTTAGCCGGGATGTTCAATCCTATCGTGAGCCTGTTGAAGCCGGTATCGCCGCTGGCATGGCTGCCGATCGGCCTCCTGGTGTTCAAGGCAGCCAACCCGGCTGCGATCTGGGCGATCTTCATCTGCTCGATCTGGCCAATGATTATCAACACCGCCGTCGGTGTGCAGCGCGTGCCGCAGGATTACATGAACGTGGCGCGCGTGCTGAATCTCTCCGAATGGAAGATCGTCAGCAAGATCCTGTTCCCCTCCGTGCTGCCCTACATGCTGACCGGCGTGCGCCTTGCCATCGGCACTGCCTGGCTGGTGATCGTCGCGGCCGAAATGCTGACCGGCGGTGTCGGCATCGGCTTCTGGGTGTGGGATGAATGGAACAACCTCAATGTGCCCCACATCATCATTGCGATCGTGGTGATCGGCGTGGTCGGCCTGTTGCTGGAGCAATTGCTGGTGGCGATTGCAAAGGCATTTACCTACGAAGAAGTGCGCAACTGAACGGAGCGAACATCATGGAAAAGTTCATCGACATCCACGAAGCGGAAATGGTCTTCCACACCAAAAAGGGCATCTTCCATGCGCTGCGCGACATCAACCTGACGGTGAGGAAAGGCGAGTTCATTACGCTGATCGGCCACTCGGGGTGCGGCAAGTCGACACTGCTGAATCTCATCGCCGGCCTGCTGCGCCCAACGAGCGGAACGCTGCTGTGCGCCAATCGCGAAATCGCCGGGCCGGCGCCGGAACGCGCGGTGGTGTTCCAGAACCATTCACTGCTGCCATGGCTGACGTGCTACGAGAACGTCTACCTCGCGGTCGAGCGCGTGTTCGGTGCAACGGAAAACAAGGCCGAGCTGAAGGCGCGCGCCAAGGCGGCGCTGGCGCTCGTCGGGCTGACGCATGCGGAACAGAAGCGCCCGCATGAAGTCTCCGGTGGCATGAAGCAGCGCGTCGGCATTGCGCGCGCGTTGTCGATGGAGCCCAAAGTACTGCTGATGGACGAACCGTTCGGCGCACTCGATGCGCTCACGCGCGCGCACCTGCAGGACGAGTTGCTGAAGATCGTCGACAAGACAGGTTCCACGGTGGTGATGGTGACGCACGATGTCGATGAAGCGGTGCTGCTGTCGGATCGTATCGTGATGATGACCAACGGGCCGGCGGCGACCATCGGCGACGTGCTGCGCGTGCGGCTTGATCGTCCGCGCGATCGTGTCGCGCTGGCACAGGACCCGCTCTACATCGAATATCGCGGCAACGTGCTGGAGTTCCTGTATCACAGGCAGGCGCATCCGGCGGAGAAGGAAGCTGCCTGAGCACGGTTGGCAACGACGATTGCGGCAAGGGGGAAATGCGGCGGGGGCGGGGGCCTTCGCCGCATTTTTTTCAATCCGCCTTGCTGCGCGGGCAACCGATCTTCCAGCAGGCGACGGCAATGACTAGACATGCCAGCAACCCGCACGCAAGTTGGATCGCGCTATCGAACAGCACTGGAGCGACGATGCCCGACATTGCGGAAAACACCAGCATGCGCAAAAAGCCCAGCAGCGATGCCGCCAGGCCGCGCATCTGCGGAAACAGGTCCAGCGCCATCAGCGTCATGTGCGGCAGGAACAGGCCGAGGCCGAAGGTGTAGAGCATGATCGGCATCACCGCCCAGGGAATGCTGGCAGCAAAAAAGCTGTTGTAGGCAATGTTCAGTACGGCAGCACTCGCCATGCACGCTACTGCCGTGCGAATCACACGGGCCGGCTGGCCGTGGCGTGCCTGCCGCGCACCCACGGCGGACCCCATCACAATCCCGCCTATCGTCGGGATGAACAGCCAGGCGAAAGCGGTTTCCGGCAGATGCAGGATGTGCATGATGAAGCTCGCCGCCGAGGATATGTAGAGCGCGAGTCCGCCGAAGGCAAAGGCTGTTGCCAATGCGCGCGCCATGAAATGCGGATGGCGCAGCGCGGTCCAATAGCTGCCGGCAAGCTTGGCCGGGTGGAAGGGCACGCGCGATGCAGCAGGCAGGCTTTCCGGCAGCCAGCGCAACGTCGCAAGAATCAGCGCAATGCCGATACCCGCCATGAAGACGAACACCGAACGCCAACCGAAGTGCGCATGCAGCTGGCCGCCGATCACCGGCGCAATCGCCGGGGCGAGGCCGAATACCATGGTGACCTGGGACATCAGCCGCTGCGCCGTGGCGCCGGAAAAGCGATCACGGATGATGGCTTGCCCAACCACCAGCCCGCCGCCAGCGGACAAGCCTTGCAGCACGCGGAAGAACAGCAGTCCGCCGAAGCTCGACGACAGCGCCGCGCCCGTCGAGGATACGGTGAACAGGACCAGCGACCCCAGCACCACCGGGCGTCGCCCGAAGGAATCCGACAGCGTGCCGTAGAACAAGCTCATCATCGAGAACGCCAGCAGGTACAGGCTCAGAGCCTGCTGCACTGCGCCCATGCCGATGGAAAACTCTTGCGCGATGGCGGGAAAGGACGGCAGGAAAGTGTCGATCGCAAAAGCGCCGACCATGGATAGTCCGGCGAGTGTGACGATGAGGCTCCAGGCTGGCACCGCATGCTCCTTGTGGTTGCAGATAGGACCGACGGCCTTGCCGCGGGTTCGGCAGGCATCATGACATGAATGCAAACGGAGCGTATGAGACCCGGCAGGCAGCTATTTTTGCTGGAGCCGGGGGAAGATCAGATCGGTGTCCGTGCTCGATTGCGCGCGGGAAAAACGGGAGCCGCGTCAGCGCACGACCAGCAGATAAAGCAGCAACAGATTGAGCACCACCGAAATGGCAGCGACCGCGCGCCACAAGGAGACCGGATCACGTTTTGCCAAGGGCATGGTCCCGCGCGGAACAGAGGGATTGCCCGGGCCGCGTTCGAGCGAAACCAGGAATTCCTCCGCGGTTTCGATGCGGTCTGCCGGATCGCGGGCGACTGCCTTGAGCAAGAGATTCTCCAGCCACAGCGGCAAGTCCGGGCGATAGCGGCTGGGCGGTATCGGCTCGCCGAACTTCGGGCGCTGGAAGGGTTCGATCTCGCCGTAGGGATAGTGCCGCGTCAGCAGCGTATAGAGCGTCACGCCGGCGGCATACACATCGGTCTGCCGCGACGGCGGTGCGAAGTCGAATTGCTCCGGCGCGAGGAAGGAGGGCGTGCCTGCTTTCGGCGCTTCGTTGTCTCCTCCTTGTTCGATTCCCGATTGCGCCACGCCGAGGTCGAGCAGGCGCAACTCGCCATCGGTGCCGAGGTGGAGGTTGGCGGGCTTGATGTCGCGGTGGATGATGCTGCGCCTGTGCAGGGCGCCGATGGCGCGCGCCAGCTGCATGCCGAGCGCAATGGCTTCCGGCACAGTGAAGTGCGCGCCGGCATCGAGCTTTTGCTGCAGCGTCTGGCCTTCGTGCCAGGTCGTCAGGTAATAGAGGTAGTTGCGCTCTTCCGGCGCGATGACTTGCGGGAAGAAGCGTGCGACCGCGCGTTTCGCCAGCCACTCTTCATGTGCGAATGCGGAGCGCTCCTGCGCATCGTGCGCGCGGTCGGGATGCAGGGTCTTCAGCACCAGTTGCCGGCCGCTCTTCGGGTCGCGCACGCGGTAGAGCAGGGTGGCGGCCGATGCATGGATCAGTGCTTCGATCTCGTAGCCGTCGAGCGCCTGGCCGGGCTTGAGCTTCGGCGGTACCGGCAGCTGTTGCGAGAACGAGAGCGCATCGCGCAGGTTTTCTTCCGGCAGCGCATCGACGCGCACGACGATCGCGCTCGCATTGTCCGACGATCCTGCGGTGAGCGCGGCTTGCGCAAGCGCTTCGGCCATGTCCGATGGATTGGTCTTGCCGAGCGCGACTTCGGAGAGCGAACGGGTAATGTCGTATTCGGTGAGCGAGGCCCACACGCCGTCGGAGGCAAGCAGGAAGACATCGCGTTCGCGCAGCTCGCCCATGCCGTGGTCGATTGCCAGCCGCGAATCGAGGCCGATGGCGCGCGTCAGCACGTGCTGCATCTCGGGGCGGTCCCACACATGGTCGGTGGTCAGGCGTGTCAGCGTGCCGGCACGCAGCAGGTAAAGCCGGGTGTCGCCGACATGCGAGAAGTAGTAGAAGCTGCCCCGCAGGACGATGGCGGTGAGCGTGGTCGCCATGCCGGCGAGTTCGCGCCGTACCGAGCCCTGCTTCTGCACCCAGCTGTTGATGGCTTTCAACACTCTGTCGAGCGCTTGCGTCACCGGCCAGGTGTCGGGTGTGGCGTAGTAGTCGGCCAGCAGGCCGCGCACTGTGTATTCCGATGCTTCCCGTCCGCCCGCATTGCCCGAGACGCCGTCGGCAATTGCGGCGACCAGCCCCTTGGTGGAGATTTCCGGTTCGCCGGGCGTGACCATGCCGACAAAATCTTCATTGCGTTCGCGCAGCCCTATGAGGCTGGCATGGCCGACGGAAACGGAGAGAGGCATGGTGTGGGCAAATAAAAAAAACAGGCCGGGGTCCGGGTCCCGGCCTGCTTCATTCTAAACATATCGATCAGACGCGTGCGGTCGTCATCGCCGCGCTGCCCCAGGTGGTGCGCCAGCGCTTCTTCACCATGGACAGGCCAAGCAAGGCGAGCACCGCGAGGAAAGCAAACAACGTAAGGCCGAGCTGGTAGCTGCCGGTGATCTGCCTGGAATAGCCGAGGCTGGAAGCGAGGTAAAAGCCGCCTATGCCGCCGGCCATGCCGACCAGGCCGGTCATCACGCCGATCTCCTTGCGGAAGCGCTGCGGTACCAGCTGGAACACAGCGCCGTTGCCGGTGCCGAGTGCCAGCATCGCGCACACAAACACCACGACCGCCAAACTCACCGACGGCACGCCGGTGCTGCCGACGAACAGGAAGGTGGCCGCGAGCATGTACATGGTGGACAGCGTGCGGATGCCGCCGATGCGATCCGCAAGGCGGCCGCCGAGCGGGCGCACCATCGACCCGGCAAATACGCAGGCGGCAGTGAAGTAACCTGCGGTGACCGGCGTCAAGCCGTATTGCGTGTTGAAGTAGATCGTCAGCGATGATGCAAGGCCGGAGAAGCCGCCGAAGGTCACGCTGTAGAAGAACATGAACCACCACGCATCCTTGTCTTTCAGCACATGCAGGTATTCGCCCAGCGCTTTCGGTGCAGGCGCTGACGGCGCATCCTTCGCAAACACGAGGTAGACAACGAAGGCGACTGCGAGCGGAATCAGGCACAGGCCGAATACGCTCTGCCAGCCGTAGGCCACTGCAAGCGACGGCGCGAACAAGGCGGCGAACGCCGTGCCCGAATTGCCGGCGCCTGCAATGCCCAGCGCAGTGCCCTGGTGCTCCGGCGGATACCAGCGCGACGCCAGCGGCAAGGCCACCGCAAATGCCGCGCCGGCAACGCCCAGCAACACGCCGAGCATCAGCATCGTGTCATAGGATTTCAATTGCCCCAGCCAGGCCCAGGCGAGGCCGGCCATCACGATCACCTGGCCGATCGCGCCGGCCTTCTTCGGCTTGAGGTGATCGACCAGCACGCCCATCACAATGCGCAGCAGCGCGCCTGCAAGTAACGGCGTGGCTACCATCAGGCCCTTCTGTGCGGGAGTAAGACCGAGGTCCTTGGAGATCTGCACGGCAAGCGGGCCGAGAAGCACCCATACCATGAAGCTCAGATCGAAATAAAAGAATGAGGCAAGCAGGGTCGGTGTGTGACCCGCCTTCCAAAACGACGTCGTTTTCATGATGCTCCTTTGCACCGCGATTGGAATGACGTACTCCAATGCAAGGCGTGTGCCATTGAATTCATGCACGATAAAGCAGAGGCTTCTGGGCCGAATGGATCAAGCGCGGCGCATTCCCGTGCGCGCACGCTGTTCCGCTGCACTGCAACAGTGCGAATCCGACTTCAAAACAGTGCGTTTGCCGCCTTTTGAGGGTGGCACTCCTCTTGCTAAAGCTATGCCATGAATATTTTTAATCCGGCTTTAATGGCGAAGCTGAAAGCGAAGG
>DASVLM010000319.1:0-3241 GCA_036384875.1 Noviherbaspirillum sp. | reverse complement strand
TGACCGGTGAGGTGCCTGAAGGCCTGTCCGATTGCATGCAGCCCATATTGCATTGAAACAGACTGGTCAGCGGCCCGGCATTTCTATCGGCATCAGCAACATTGGCGTCATCGCATCCAGGTATTCCTCCCCGCCCTGTTCGATCAGGCAACCGGTATCTCGCAGCAGCTTTTTCTTGCGATTGACTTCTTCACGCGACGCGCCAAGCGCGGCGGCAAGCGCATACTGGGGAATGCCTGAAGGAATCTTGCGCCGTCCATCCGGCATGGGCGTGCTCAGCGTCCAAAGCAGGGCGGGCAGGCCGAAATTGAGCGTGCATCCGGCACGGTAGGCGCTGAACTCCACGATACGGTCGAGATTGCGCTGCGACCATTTCAACAGGGTCAGCAAGCCGTGCGGGCTGGCCATGATGGCATCGGTGAACGTGTCGCTGTCGAGCAGGATAGCGCGGACTTCGGTCAATGCGATCAAGTCCGCCGTGGCGGGCGAGCGGTCGCGGCCCACGGCGTTGGTCTGCATGGCCACGCTGAATAAACCCAGGATGGTGTCGCCGCGCCGCAGAGCAGACCAGCCCGAGAGGCCCACGCGGACATATTTGTCGCGTTCACCCACTCGTATGATGTAGGTCCCCTTCTTGTAAGTCACCGCCAAGCCGGTCTTGATCAGTTTCGGCCACCATGCCTCCGGCACCAGTTGGGTAATCAACTGGGGCAGGGAATCGAGCGGCTTGCCCGCCTGATAATGCATCGACTTCACCAAGGCACCACGGCGAGGTCGATTTCATCCATCCGCAATCTTTCCTTCCAACACGGGTGCATGGCCACAGTTTCCAGCAGGGCGGCCTGTTGCGAAGTTTTTCGCAGCTTGGCTTCCACCATGGTGTCGATCGCGACCAGCAAGGCATGGAAGGGGCTGTCATTTGTTGTCAAGGCGACAACAACATCATCTGTGGCATGCCAAGTCATTGCCAATTTTCTAGCCAGAAACTCATAATGAGGAAGATTTGTATTGCCCCGCAATATGAAACTCGATGACGCTTCCTTGCTGGCAATAAACTCATGCAAGACATGCGCGTCGGGATGCTTCGAGTAGATTGGCAGGAAAAGGCAGAGCGAATCGATCATTGAAACAGCTTGCAGCAAGGCCGACTGTGCGGCACTGAGCCCGAGGTAGCGCGATAGCCTGAGCGCGGTCTGGGCATGCGCCAAGCAGCGGCGCAGTACAAAGCGTTCGCAGAAAATGAGCAAGGAGCCTTCCTCCGTTACCGGGTAGGCAGCGGCGGCATGGACCAGGGGGAGTAGCAATGCGTGTACTTTGGCCGTCCCAAGTACCTCGATCGCCGCGCCGGCTGTCGCGATGCCAAGGCCGGCACTTGCGTCCGCCTCGCGCATCGCTGCGCAAAGCAGGCGGGATAACATCACGGGGTCACGTTGCGCCATCAAGGCCAGCGTTTGCTGGCTGTGGCGTTGTGATTCGGACAAGCGCAGAAAGGCGCGAGCGGTGGAAGGCAGAGCACCTATATCGCGGAAATAGTGCGGTTTTTCGGCTACCGACCCCATTACCGATTGCACATCAAGTCGCGCCGTCTTATCACTATCGCCACGCTGCAATGCGGTCAATTGTTCGTATAACACCGATACGGCCCAAAGTCGACGCGCGCAGCCAGCCTGTGCAAGCGATTGCAAAGCCGAAAAGACGCACGAAATTCCCCCCCGCGAATCTTAGCACACCGCAACCCGTTTCTTGACTGATCAATTCTCTCTCACTTGGAAAGGCAGCAACATGCAAGCGTCACCAACCACCGCACTTCACCGGTCCGCCAATCGAGCCATCGTCACCCGCCTGGTGCCACAAGTTCACAGGCAATTTCCGTTTACCATTTCGGTGGCGGAAGATGAGATGCGATTACAAAAGGCGGTCGCGATACGCGCGGCCGCCTACGGCAGGCACATCCCGGAACTGGCAATGAAGTTTGCGGACGCCGACCTCCTGGATCGTTCCCCCGGTGTTGCGATCCTGGTTGCCGAATCGAAAGAGGATGGCGCCCCGCTTGGCAGCATCCGCATCCAGACCAATCAATTCCATCCCTTGCTGATTGAGCAGGCGGTGGATTTGGCCAAGCAGCCGGGGGACGTGCAGGCGGAGCTGACGCGCTTGTGCGTGTGCCAGCAATCCGTCGGGCGTATCGTCAAGTTGGCGCTGTTTCGCGCGACGTTTCAATATTGCCTGCGATATGGCATAGACCGACTCGTCATCGGTGCGCGCGAACCGCTGGATCGCCAGTATCGAGGGCTGTTGTTCGAAGAGCTTTATCCCGGGCGTGGAGCGATTCCGCTTGCGTATGCCAACAACATTCCACATCACATCCTTTTCTTGGACATAGAGACGGCGCCTCGACGCTGGGAAGAGGCCAACCATCCGATGCACCGCTTCCTGACCGCCCCGGATCACCCCGACATCGATTTAAACCGTCGAAACGTTGTGGATACAATTTTCCACTGATACCAAAAATACCGCATATCGTTTTGGCTGTTACATATCGGTTATGGAGAAGTTGGCGCAAAGTGTGAGATTTCTCACTTTTTGCGTCGATTTCTTAAGCGATGGAATAAATGGTCTTGTATATTCCGCTCAGAGACCACAGAGCCCAAGCATACCGATGTCAACAAAAAAATTAACGACAAGAATTGAAATGCTGCGCGACAGGATTGCAACCGATGCGGCTTTGTTCGACGTGGAAACCAAATGTGGCGAGCCGGATGAGAACGGCTGGTACAGTCTGGCATCAATATCGGACATGGACGTGTTGCGCCTGGTTATCGAGTCTGTTGAATTCCTTGGCGCGATAGGCCGCCTTGAGCACCATCCTGTCCATTCCAACTTGGTCAAGCCGCGCTACACTTCCGCGTTGCCAATGACGTCCGGCGAGCGGACGAAGCGCGCATCCCACAGTTTCGTCGATCAGGCGCCGCCACGCTATCTCTCCTGACAGCTTCCTTGTAGAGGGCGCCCCTGGTTTTGTTATGGCTGGAAAAGTGTCCTGAACACGTCGGGCTGCCGGAACCTGCCTGCTGGCAGCATGTCCGAGTGTCGCGTACCATAACGCTTTTCCAAGAGCGCGCGACAATGAACAACAAGAAATTGCACGTCGTTATCCTTGCCTTGCTGCTGGCCGGATGTGCGGCGTCCTCCTCGAAACCCTCCCCAACTGCCGCCTCCGCCGGCTACACCGCGCCGCAAG
>DASVLM010000318.1:0-3773 GCA_036384875.1 Noviherbaspirillum sp. | reverse complement strand
TGCCCAGTTCGGATACGGCCGCATTCAGAATATCGCCAGCCGATTTCGGTTCATCGGAAATCAGCTTGAGCCAGAATTCCATGCCGGTAGGCGGCAGCTTGTCGCCAGAGGATTTTGAGGTACGGCCGGCGGGGCGCCCGCGCTTTGCCGCTTTCTTTGCCGCGCCAGGCTTGCGGCCGCGCGGCTTGATGTTTTCCGCGCCTTCCGTTTCGACGCTTTCCAGTTTTGCAAGCGCTTCTTCCAGAGCCGATGCGAGGGATTGATAGTATTCGGCGCCCTGGCGAACATGGGCAAGCTCGGCTTTGATGGCTTCCTTGGCGGATGAGAGTGATTGCATTACGAAGCTCCTTAGATTGGAAACAAAACGTTAATCAATCAGAGGCAGGTGCTTCAAGCGCTATCAACCCATGCTTTACGTTGCATCAAACCTGAGGCAGCGATGCAATCGATTCATATTGCCCGAGAGTCATTTCTTAGGATTTGAATCTGCACACGACAACTACCTCAGATTTTAAGTTCCAGGCGCAAGGTCCAGGTGGTGTAGGTACGGGCGAGGACATCCGATGCATGGGTGATGCCCCGGTCGTCGATCACAGTGCCGCCGGTGAGGTAGTTGCTGTTGATGAGGTTGTTGGCGGACAGGCGCAATTGCGCGTTCGGATTGAACTTCCAGAGGCCATAGAGATCAAGTTGCCGCTTGAGCCCGGCGCTGGCAATTTGCGTCACGCCGGTCAGCGTACCGGCGCTTGTCAATTGCGGTGCGCTGCTCTGGACGATATAGGCCGGCGTCCAGTTGAGGTTGCCGCCCAGCGTGAGCGGCATGGTTTTGAGGTGGTAGTCCATGCCGAAGTTCGCCGTCTGCTTCGGCTGCTGGTCGAGGCGGTTGTCGGGACCGGGGATGTCGTCCACCTTCGACCAGAAGCGGCTGTAGTTGGCGCGCACGTCGACCGAAGGTGCGTTCGCCATCCAGTCGCGCAGCCTGAACTTCGCTTCGAGTTCGATGCCGCTGGTGAAAGCGTGGCCGAGATTGGTCGGCCGCGAAATCCAGCGCAGGCCGTCCGGCGTTGTCTCCAGTGAAGTATTCCGGCGAATCAGGTCCTTGATGTCGCGTGCGAAGAAGCCGGCACTCAGAATGCCGCCGCCGGAAAGATAGTGTTCGTAGGCGGCGTCGATGCCGGTCGACAGTTCCGGCTTCAGTCCGGGATTGCCTATGCGATCCGGACTGGTCGCGCTGTTGCGTTGAGAAATCACCGGCAGCGCGACAAGGTCCGACAGTCCCGGCGCGCGATAGCTGTGCGTGAGGCCGAAGCGCACCTGGTCCTTCTTCTTGCCGGGAATGCGCCAGACTGCTTGCAGGATGGGACTCCACACGCTGCTGGAATTATCGACGGGCCCGTTCGCCGTCGCACTCGATGTCGAAATGCCTTCCCAGCGCAGGCCGGCATACATCGACCATTGCGAAGTGAGGTCCCATTCGTCCTGCCCGAACATTGCCATGCGGTGCACGCGCGCCGACAGGTTGTCGCCCGAATCGAAGAATTGCGGACGACCGTTGTCGAGCGAGGTGCGCGTCTCTTCGCGGCGATTCCATTCGCCATTCCATCCGAGTGCGACGACGTGGTTTTCGGCAACCGTGGTGCTGTATTTGACGTTGGCTTCGGCGCTTCGATTGCTGACGTTGCTGGTGTCGACGATGTTGTGCGCCGTGCTGTCGGGCGCATTCTGGGTGCGCAGGGTATCGCTGTCGTTGTGGCTGGCGCCGAAGCTCAGCTTCACGTTCAGTTTCGAATTGTCTTTGAAGCGATGCTGCCAGTCGCTCATCATGCGCGCGACGCCGAAATCCGATCGTGTGTTCCAGTTCGCCGTGGTGTAGGGCTGCGGCGGTTCGGTGCCCAGCGGTTGCGCCAGGACGCTGTCGCCATGCGTCGTCGAGCGGGCCTGCATCAGGAAAGGCTGCAGCACCAGCGTATCCGCGCTGCTGATGCGCCAGCTGGCACGCGGCGCGAGGTGAATTCCGTGGCTGGTGCGTTCGCTGTCGTCGGCGATGTGCTGCTGCATCACGGGTTTGCCCGATGCGTCGGTATCGACATTGTCGGTGAATACCTCGCTGCGCCGGCGGTTCGTATAGACGGTACCCGACAACTGATAAGAGAGATCGCCCGCCTTGCCCGGATGCGTGAACGAGATGCCAGGTTCATGCTTGCCGAGCTCGATGCTGTCGGCAAGCCGGATCTGCGTCTGCTTCTGCTGGAAGTCTTCACGCAGCACGATGTTGATGGTGCCGGCGATCGCCTGCGTGCTGAACTCCGCCACCGGCGCGCGATAGACTTCGATGCGCTCGATCTGGTCAGGCGAGAGCGAGTCGAGCGAGAAACCGCGTGGCGGGCGTTCGCCGTTCAACAGGATCTGCGTATAGCCATTGCCGAGGCCGCGCATGCGGATGTCGCCGCCGCGCCCCGGCCGCCCGGAAATCGTCACGCCGGGCAGGCGCTTCAAGATTTCACCCACCGTGCTGTCGCCGTCGCGGTCCAGTTCCTCGCGACCGAACACCATCTTGGAGGCGGTGGAATTGCGCCGCTGCTCCATGTCGTTGTTGCGGCCGCCGGTAATGGTGATGCGCTGCACTTGTTCAGCGAACTCCCCTTTCTGTTCCGTTGCGCCTTGCGGGGAAGCGGGCGCAGTTTCGTCTGCATGGGCAACAGGAGCAATGCAGGTGCTTGCAAGCAGGAGAGTGAGCAAGGCAGGAGACTTGGACATGATGTGCAATGAGTGTGCAGCCTGCCTGTGATTGTAAGGGCAAATGCTAGAATTCCTTTCCTTCGTGCAAGCGTTTTCGTCCACATTACGCCAGCCCTGACTTTTTCCTTTCTTCCGACTCCAATGCGCCTGATTTCGCTGTTGATTGCGGCCTCGTTTGCCGTTGCCGCTCCTGTACACGCAGCCTCCGAGCCGATTCACATCGGCATGATCGAGGGCATGTCCGGACCGTTCGCCAATGCCGGCGCAGCAGTGCTGCGCAACCTGCAGCTCGCCGTCGAGAATGTCAACGCACACGGCGGGGTGAAGCTCCCCGACGGGCGCCATCCTCTCGACATTCTCGTCTTCGACAACAAGCAGGGCGTCGAGGAATCGCTGATCGGCTTGCGCAATTTCGCCGACCAGGGCGTGCACTTCATCGTGCAGGGAAACAGTTCGGCGGTTGCCGCTGCGCTGATCGACGGCGTGGAAAAGCACAACCTGCGCGAGCCGGGCAAGCGCATGGTCTTCCTGAATTATTCGGCGGTCGATCCCGCTCTCACGAACGAGAAATGCAGCTTCTGGCATTTCCGTTTCGATGCGAATGCCGAGATGCGCATGCATGCGCTGACCGAAGTCATCAAGGGCGACAGCAGCGCGAAGCGCGTTTATATCATCGGCCAGGATTACAGCTTCGGCCAACAGATCGCGAAGCTGGCACGTGCGCAACTTGCCGCCAAGCGCCGCGATATCGCCATTGTCGGAGATGAGCTGCATCCCATCGGCAAGATCAAGGACTTCGCGCCTTACATTGCGAAGATCAAGGCCAGCGGAGCGGACACCGTCATTACCGGCAACTGGGGCAACGACCTCACGCTGCTGGTGAAGGCTGCGAAGGAGGCGGGCCTCGCACTCAAGTTCTATACCTTCTACGGCAATGGACTCGGCGCGCCGGCGGCCATCGGCGATGCCGGCGTGGGACGCGTGCGCGCCGTGGCTGAATGGCACCCGAATGCGGGCGCTGGCAGCAACTCCGC
>DASVLM010000317.1:0-5592 GCA_036384875.1 Noviherbaspirillum sp. | reverse complement strand
ATCGCCTGGGCCGGCGCGCATGAAACACCGCGCCCGCTGCAACTGCTTTACCGCGAACTGACGGAAGCGCTGATCAACCAGGGCATTGCTTTCGACAACGTCAATCCCTTCAAGCCGCACATCACGCTGGTGCGCGACGCCCTGCAGCCGCCAGATCTCGCATTTGCGCCGATACGCTGGCGCGCGAACCGCGTCGTGCTGGTGAGCTCGGATTTACGCGTCGAGGGGAACCACTACGAGGTGATTGCGTCGCGCTCGCTGGACGAGCGCATGAGGACGCAGGACGAGCCGGGTATCGGCGGTCCGGACAGTCTGGTTTAATTTTTCTGATCGGCCAGCTTGCGCAGCACCTGTGCAGCGGCCACCAGGCCGAACGTTGCCGTCACTACCATGGCAGAGCCGAAACCGGCACAATTCAGGCCGGTGATGCCTGCTTCGTCATCCACTTCGCCATCCGCCTCGCAGGCTGCGCCTTCGGGAAAGCGCAAGGGTTCGGTGGAGAACACGGCGTCGATGCCAAACTTGTTCTTCAGGCCGCGCGGAAATCCGAACTGCTGGCGCAGGCGCTTGCGGACCTTCGCCAGCAGCGGCTCCTGCTCGGTGCGCGAGAGGTCGCGGATCTCGATTTTCGTCGGGTCGATCTGCCCGCCGGCGCCGCCAATGGTGATGAGCGGAATGCCATGCGCGCGGCAATGCGCGATCAATGCCGTTTTCGCCTGCACGCTGTCGATGGCATCGATGACATAGTCGTAACGGCCTTTGCCGAGCATCCCGTCGAGGTTGTCGGGCGCAATGAAATCCTCGACCTCGGTGACCTTGCAATAGGGGTTGATCTGCGCGATGCGCTCGGCCAGTGCGGTCACTTTCGCTTTCCCAAGCGTATCGGTCAGCGCGTGGATCTGGCGATTGATGTTCGATTCGGCAACGTTGTCGAGGTCGATCATGGTGATGTTGCCAATCGCGCTGCGTGCCAGCGCTTCCACCACCCACGAGCCGACGCCTCCCACGCCGATCACGCACACATGTGCGTTGCGAAAACGCTGCAGCGCATCGGCGCCGTACAGGCGTGCAATGCCGCCAAAGCGCCTGTCGAAGTCGATATCGTTGACAGAAGGTTCAGGAAGGGCAGGAAGGGAGACAATCGCGTTCATTGCGCCATTTTAACGGAGAGCAAGGCGCGATGTTTTCAACTAGAATGATTCTGTCGAACATTCGCTTCGCTTGTGGCTTGTCGCATACTGTTTTCCTGCAACGCACCACTTGCTTCCTTCCGTGCTCGGTCCCTTCACGCTGCTGCAGCTGATTTGCATTTCGCTCATGGCGCACATCGCGCTGGCAGGCGCGCGCATCACGACCTCGCTCTACGCCATCTCGCTGCATGCATCCGAATTCACCATCGGCTCGCTGATTGCGCTCTTCTCGCTGTTTCCCATGCTGCTCGCGGTAAATGCCGGCCGCATCATCGATCGCATCGGCATCGTGCGCCCCATGCTGGCAGGCTGCTTTTCGATTGCGCTCGGCTGCATGCTGGCCGGGTGCGTAGGCGGGCTGGCGGTGCTCTATCTCGCCACCATCCTCGTCGGCACCGGGTTCATGGTCATTCAGGTGGCAGCGCAACACACCGTGGGAGAAATGAGCGATGACGACAAGCGCGGCACCAACTTCAGCTGGCTTGCGCTCGGTTTTTCCATCTCCGGCTTTTCCGGCCCCGTCCTTGCCGGCTTCCTGATCGACCATGCGCGCCACGGCATCGCGTACATGGCGTTCGGGGCGTTCGCCCTCTGTGCGCTGGCACTGATTGCTATTGGCGGATTGCGCCGTCTGAAGCTGGCACACGCGGAAGAAGCGCCGGCCGGCCGCGGCAGCACGATCGATCTGTTGCGCAATGCCGAGATGCGGCAGATCTATTTCGTCGGCACGCTGCTGTCGTCGGCATGGGACATGTTCACCTTCGTGCTGCCCATCCACGCTTCCCACCTCGGCTTTTCGGCATCGAGCATCGGCCTCATTCTCGGTGCCTTCGCCGCCGCCACCTTCACAGTGCGCCTCGCGATGCCCTGGATTTCGCGCAGCTGGTCGGAATGGCATGTACTGACCGGGGCGCTACTGGTCGCGGTCGCCTGCTATGCCACATTCCCGCTGACGCAGCAAGCGTTCACCATGACAACCGTGGCAGTCATCCTCGGCTTGGCCGTCGGATCGGCCCAGCCCAACATGCTTGCGTTGCTGCACCACACCTCGCCGCCGGGACGCGCCGCGGAAGCTGTCGGCATGCGCGTCACGATAGGCAATGCCTGCCAGGTGCTGTTGCCGCTCGCTTTTGGCGGCGCGGGCGCTGCGCTCGGCCTTTCCGTGATCTTCTGGGGCATGGGCGCGGTGATCGGCTCGGGCGTACCGTCGGCGTGGCGCCAAGCGCGCCGGCATTGATCCGGCCATACTTGACTCAAGACAAGGTAATTCTCGCAAGCGCCGGTATTTTGGGTATGCTGCCGGCAAAGCCATTTGGCCGCCGGATTATTGCCATTCAGGCAATCCATGACACTGCAGAGGAAACATGAAATCGATCGCCGATTTACGCAAGGATTACAGCCGCGCCAGCCTGACTGAAACCGACACGCTGACCGACCCCATCGAACAATTCCTGAAATGGTTCAACGAAGCGCTCGCGGCCGAAGTGCCGGAGGCAAATGCGATGAGCGTGTCCACCGTCGATGCCGACAGACGCCCTTCTTCGCGCATTCTGCTCATCAAAGACGTTGATCAAGGTGGATTTACGTGGTTTACCAACTACGAGAGCCGCAAAGGGGCTGATTTGGCACAAAACCCGCATGCCGCTCTGCTGTTTTACTGGATACCGTTGGAAAGGCAGGTCCGTATCGAAGGACGTGTCGAACGCATCTCCGCAGCGGAAAGCGATGCCTATTTTCAGAGCCGTCCGCTAGGCAGCCGTATCGGCGCGATCGCCTCGGCGCAAAGCCGCCCTGTGGCAAGTCGCGAAGCGCTCGAAGCACGCGTGGCAGAAGTCGAAAAGCAGGCCGGTGAACATCCCGTGCGCCCGCCGCACTGGGGTGGTTACCGGCTGATTCCGGATTATCTGGAGTTTTGGCAGGGCCGGCCGTCGCGCCTGCATGATCGCATTGCGTACGTGCGGCAGGCGGACGGCTCCTGGCAGCGGCAACGACTGCAGCCGTAAGCAGCGGGCGGGTATTTCGCCCGCAATCCGGCTTCGCAGTCTCCGATGCTCCGTCGTCGCAAGAAGGGGGAATATCGTGTTCTGGGAAAAGAAGCTGGGAAGCTGGGTGGAAAGCATACGCGGCAGCGCCGCACTGCCGCTGCGGCTGGAACTGTGGAACGGACAGCAATTCGATTTCGGCCATCACCAACCGCAAGTCACCATCAAGGTACCGCATGCTTCTGCCGCCGGCTGTCTGCTGGAACCGTCGCTGTATAACCTCGGCCGGGCTTATGTCGAAGGGCAGATCGAGGTCGAGGGCAAGGTCAGCGAGATCATCGCGGTGGGCATGGAACTCGCCCGCCGCAGCCTCAAGCCGGAAGGCCGCTTCGGCCGCATCGTGCGCGCCTTCCACCACACCAAGAAATCCGACGAAGACGCGATCCGCTACCACTACGACGTCTCCAACGACTTCTACGCCAAATGGCTGGACCCGAACATGGTCTATTCCTGCGCCTACTTCGAGAACGGCAACGAAGACCTCGAAACCGCGCAGATGAAGAAGATCGACCACATCCTCAACAAGATCCAGGTGCGGCCCGGGCAGACCCTGCTCGATATCGGCTGCGGCTGGGGCGCGCTGGTACTGCGCGCGGCGCAGAAATACGGCGCAAAGTGCGTCGGCATCACGCTCTCGCAGAACCAGTACGAACTGGCGCGGGAACGCGTGCGCCGTGCAGGACTGTCGGACCGCGTCGAGATTCGCATCCAGGATTACCGCGACATCGAGGGCCGCTTCGACCGCATCACCAGTGTCGGCATGTTCGAGCACGTTGGCGAAAAATATCTCACCGAATATTTCACGCGCTTGAACAGTTTGCTGGCCGACGATGGGCTTGCAATGAACCATGGCATCACCACCACCGATCCGCAGAACGGCGAGGCTGCGTACGGCGGCGGCGAGTTCATCGAGAAGTACGTCTTTCCGCACGGTGAACTGGTTCATCTCAGCACCGTGTTGCGAACCATGCAGGAAGGCGGACTGGAAGCGCTCGACGTGGAAAGCCTGCGCCGCCATTACGCGAAAACCTGCGGCATCTGGGCCGAGAACTTCGAGGCGAATGCGGATGACCTGAAGAAGATGGTGGACGACAGGCGCTTCCGCATCTGGCGCGTCTATCTTGCCGGATGTTCCTATGCGTTCAGGCAGGACTGGATTTCGCTGTACCAGGTCGTGTGCGGCAAGGCTGGTCGCGACGCGGACAAGATCGCGTGGTCGCGCAAGTACATCTATTGCTGAGGTTTACTGCGGGATGCGGATTTTCGCCGCGTACTCCCGCAGCTTTTCCAGGCCGGGTTCCTTGCGTGGCCATGTCAGCTCGACACCGTCGTTGGCATAACGCGGCAGCACATGCAGGTGAAGATGCGGGACAGTCTGCCATCCCGCCGCCCGGTTCGCTTGCAGGATTGTGATGCCTTCCGGCTGGAAGGCTTCCTCCACCGCTTTCGAAATGCGATGGGCGGCGCGCATCATTGCGGCGGCCGATTCCTCATCGGCATCCATCAGCGTTTCAAAGGGCTTCTTCGTTGCCACCAGCACGTGGCCGGGATTCAACTGCCCCGCATCCATGAAGGCAAACACCAGTTCGTCTTCATACACTTTCGCGCATGGCAACTCGCCGGCAATGATGCGTTCGAACACCGTGGGCATCGTCACTCCCTGTTGTTGACCTTGTCCGCGAACACCTTGCGGAACTTCGCTACCTTGGGTGCGACGACGAAAGCGCAATAGCCTTGCAGCGGATGCTGGCGGAAATAATCCTGGTGATACTCCTCGGCCTTGTAGTAGTCGCCGAGCGGACTCAGTTCAGTGACGATGGGCGCATCCCACACGCTCGCCATGCAGGCGATTACCTGCCGTGCCGTTTCCTGCTGTTGCGGCGTGTGATAGAAGATCGCCGAACGGTACTGCGTGCCGACGTCGTTGCCTTGGCGGTTCAATGTAGTCGGGTCGTGGATGGTGAAGAAAATCTCGAGGATCTCGCGATAGCTGACTACCGCAGGATCGAAAGTCACGCGCACCACTTCCGCATGGCCGGTATTGCCCTCGCATACCTGCTCGTAGGTCGGATTCGGGACCTCGCCGCCGGTATAGCCGGACTCCACCGCCTGCACGCCCTTGAGTTCCTGGTAGACCGCTTCCAGGCACCAGAAGCAGCCGCCGCCGAGTGTCGCGATTTCGCTCGCCATGATTCGCTCCGTGGAGATGATGATATGACTTTAGCGCAAAGAAATGGCGCTGCATATCGGAATCGGCCGAAGCGGATGGATGAAAGCCTGCACCCGCGTGGTGGTGTGTCTTTTTTCGCCACTTTTCAGTCGCATATCGCGATGCCGCGGCTGCAGCATCTGCATAGCGG
>DASVLM010000316.1:0-5192 GCA_036384875.1 Noviherbaspirillum sp. | reverse complement strand
AATTGCTCGACGTAAAAGTCCGGCTCGGTTCTTTTCCGGTTCGGAATGGCATCGCTCGTTGCGCGGCGCGTGACTTCCAGCAGCCAGAAACTGCCGAGTGCCAGCACGACCAGCGGCGCAAGGATCATGACAAGGCGGAACAGGCGCGTCGATTCGTTCATGCCAGGTACGGCGCCATTGCCGCCTCGTATTTGCCCTGTGCGCGCAGAATGAAGTCGCACAGCTCGCGTGCCGCGCCGCCGCCGCCGCTTGCCTGTGTGACGTAATGCACGCGGCTGCGCACCTCGGCATGGCCGTTCGGCACGCTCGCCGCAAAGCCGACGCGCAACAGGATGGGCAGGTCGATGACATCGTCGCCGACGAAGCCAGCTTCCTCCGCAGCAATGCCGGTGTGCGCAAGCAATTGATCGAAGGCGGCGCGCTTGTCATGCACGCCCTGGAACAGGTGGCGAATGCCCAAATCCGAAGCGCGCCTTGCCACCAGCGCCGACTGGCGCGCGCTGATGATCGCGGTTGCTATGCCGGCCTGCTGCAACAGCTTGATACCGTGTCCATCCAGCACGTTGAACGTCTTGATCATTTCGCCGTCGGGACCATAGTGCAGGCTGCCGTCGGTCAGAATGCCGTCGACATCGAAAATCATCAGGCGGATGCGCGCGGCGCGGGTAGCGGCAAGATCTTCCATCAAATTACCTTGGCGCGCGTCAGGTCATGGATATGCAGCGCGCCCACCAGCTTGCCGTCGCTGTCGGCGACCAGCAACTGATTGATGCGGAACTGTTCCATGACTTCCACCGCCTCGACCGCAAGCTGGTCGGGGTGGACGGTGCGAGGATTGGCGTGCATGACGTCGGCAAGCTTGAACTTGGTGAAGTCGTGTCCGGTCTCCAGGAGGCGACGCAGGTCGCCATCGGTAAAAATGCCGATCGTGCGGAACGCTTCGTCGACCACAGCAGTCATTGCCATGCCCTTGCGCGTAATTTCCAGCAGCGCAGTCGGTAGCGGGACGTCAGACTTGACGGCAGGAATAGCATCGCCGCTACGCATGACGTCGCGCACATGCGTAAGCAGGCGACGGCCGAGTGCGCCGCCGGGATGCGACCGCGCGAAGTCTTCCTCACGGAAACCGCGTGCATCAAGCAGCGCCACGGCAAGCGCGTCGCCCAGCGCCAGCGTTACCGTACTGCTCGCTGTCGGCGCAAGATTGAGCGGGCAGGCTTCCTTGTCGACATGGCCGTCGAGATGGATGTCGGCCAGCTTGGCGAGGCTGGATTCGGCATTGCCGGTGATTGCAATCAGCTTGGCTCCCATGCGCTTGATGATGGGAATGATGGACAGGAACTCCGCTGCTTCGCCCGAATACGAAATCGCGATCATTGCGTCGTTTTCGGTGATCATGCCGAGGTCGCCGTGCAGCGCTTCGGCGGCATGCACGAACAGGGCTGGAGTACCGGTGGAGGCGAGGGTGGAAGCGATCTTGCGGGCGATGTGGCCGGACTTGCCGATGCCGGAAACGACGACGCGGCCGCTGCATTGCAACAGCAATCCGACGGCGCGTGCAAAGTCACTGTCGGCGCCGGCCGACAAGCGGCTTTTCAGCGCAAGAATGGCGTCGGCTTCGATCTGCAGCGTTTCGCGCGCGAGGTCCAGCGCACGTTCGGCTTGGGTGCGATCAAAAGCTTTCGGCAAGGTTTTTGCATGGGGTACACTCATGCGGGAAGTATAAACGAATTACGAAAGCAAAAAATCTGCCAGTCGGTACAAAACAAGCCGTTCTGACGCGTTTCAACATCAGTGCGAAGTCCCCCGGATTGCGCTTCGTGCACTTTTAACAATAAATGTTTTCGGCCCTCGAACTTACCCTGCTCCTTCTCGCCGCCGCCGTGCTTGGCGTGGTGGCATTCCGCATGCTGCACCTGCCACCCATGCTCGGCTATTTGCTGGTCGGCATCGTGATCGGTCCCTACGGTCTTCGCCTGGCGGATGAAAATGAGACCACGCATACCCTGGCGGAACTCGGCGTCGTCTTCCTGATGTTTTCCATCGGCCTCGAGTTCTCGCTGCCCAAGCTGTCCTCGATGCGGCGGGCCGTCTTTGGGCTGGGCATGGCGCAGGTGCTGCTGACGATAGTCGCGACCATGGTGTTCGGCTGGGCGGTGGCTTACCTCGTGCCGCAACTGACGAACATCAGCTGGCGCGCGGCGTTCGCACTGGGTGGCGCGTTGGCAATGTCTTCGACCGCGATCGTGTCCAAGATGCTGACTGAGCGACTCGAACTCGAGAGCCCGCACGGCCGGCAGATCATCGGCATCTTGCTGTTCCAGGATCTCGCGGTCGTGCCGCTGCTGATCCTGGTTCCCGCACTCGCACGCAATACCGGCGACCTGTTCACCACGCTGGCACTGGCAACCATGAAAGCAGTCGTCGTGCTGGTGCTGCTGCTGGTCATTGGACAGCGCCTGATGCGCAGCTGGTTCCACGTCGTGGTCAGGCGTCGTTCGCAGGAATTGTTCATGCTGAACCTGCTGTTGATTACGCTCGGTGCAGCCTGGATCACCGAAAAGGCGGGCCTGTCGCTTGCGCTCGGCGCGTTCGTCGCCGGCATGCTGATCTCCGAGACGGAATACAAATATCAGGTGGAAGAAGACATCAAGCCTTTCCGCGACGTGCTGCTGGGTCTCTTCTTCATTACCATCGGCATGCTGCTGAACGTCAAGCTGGTGATGGCGCATTGGTGGCTGGTGCTGCTGCTGCTCACCGGCCCGGTGCTGCTGAAATTCGGACTCATCGCCGGACTGGCCAAGCTGTTCGGCACAACGACCGGTGTTGCCTTGCGGACCGGCCTCGCACTGGCGCAAGCCGGCGAATTCGGTTTCGTGTTGTTGAACCAGGCAGGCGGCCTGCAGTTGATGGATCCGCTCATCATCCAGCTGATCCTCGCGTCGATGGTGCTGTCGATGCTGGCCGCGCCTTTCATCATCGAGAAATCCGATGCCATCGTGATGAAGCTGTCATCCAACGAGTGGATGATGCAGTCGCTTGCGCTGACGCAAATCGCCACGCGCACCATGACGACCAAAAAGCACGTAATCATCGCCGGCTTCGGACGCAGCGGCCAGAGCCTGGCGAAGCTGCTGGAAGAAGAGAGCATTGCCTACCATGCACTGGACCTCGATCCGGATCGCGTGCGCGAGGCGCAGGCCGCCGGCGCCAACGTGTCGTTCGGTGATGCGGCCCGCCGCGAAAGCCTGGTGGCTGCCGGTGTGCATCGTGCTGCCGCGATGGTGATCACTTTTGCCAGCACGCCTGCAGCGTTGAAGATCCTGCACTTCGCACATGACGTCGCGCCTTCCCTTCCGGTCATTGTGCGCAGTCATGACGACAGCGACCTCGAAAAATTGCGCAATGCCGGTGCGGCAGAAGTCGTGCCGGAAGCGATCGAAGGCAGTCTCATGCTCGCCTCGCATGCCTTGGTAATGCTGGGCGTGCCGCTGCGGCGCGTGGTGCATCGCGTACAGGCCGCGCGCGACGAACGTTATGCATCGATGCGCGGCTACTTCCATGGCGCCAGCGACGCGTCCGACGATGACGAACACCTGCATGTTCGCCTGCATTCCGTCACGCTGACGGAAGGCGCGGCAGCGACGGGCAGGGCGCTCGGTTCGCTCGGTTTGCATGATATCGGCGCTGAAGTCACCATCCTGCGTCGCGGGAAAGCGCGTATTGAGGTGAGCCCGGATGTGCTGCTGCAGACAGGCGATATCGTCGTGCTGCGCGGCACGAACGATGCGGTGGCGCGAGCCGAGGCACGCTTGCTGAAAAAATAAGCAGGGCCGTCATCGGCAGGCGAATGCCGCCCGGAAAACGCGTAACGCCATATCCCGCTACAATGCTTTCGACAGGTCTCCTCCTGAAAGCATTTCATGCAAGTTTTTGAACGCATTCTCGGCATCATTCTGCCGGTCTTCATCATCATCGCTCTCGGATATGGCTACGCACGCTTGCGTGGCGAGCGTGTCAAATCCGACATGCAGGCAGTCAATCGCGTCAGCATGGACGTGCTGTGTCCCTTGCTGGTGTTCACCGCACTGGCAGCGAAGGACTTCGATATCGCGCACAACGGCACGCTCATCCTTGCCGGTATCCTGATCTCGCTCGGCTCCGGCCTGGTCGCCTGGCCGGTAGCGAAGATGCTGGGATACGACGTGCGCAGCTTCGTGCCGCCGATGATGTACAACAATTGCGGCAACATGGGCTTGCCGCTGGCGAGTCTCGCTTTCGGGACGGCAGGTTTGTCGGCTGCGGTGGCGATGTTCATGGCCTGCAACCTGATCTATTTTTCAGTCGGCATCAAGATCATCGAAAGCGGCCGCAGCCAGCACACGCCGTTCTGGAAATTCCTCGTCAGCCCGATGATGATTTCGATGGCGATCGGAATGGTATTTGCGGTGTTCCATATCGTCGTCCCGCTGCCGCTGATGCAGGCGATGAAGATGCTGGGCGATTCCTGCATTCCCATCATGCTGTTCGCACTCGGCGTGCGCATGCTGGATGTGAATTTCCGCAGCTGGCACATCGGTGTAATGGGCGCCATTGTCTGCCCCGCAGGCGGCTTGCTGGTGGCTTGGCTGCTCGACGGCGTTCTGCATCTCGCGCCGGATCAGCGCGGCCAGATGTATTTGTTCGCCTCGCTGCCGCCGGCAGTGTTCTGCTTCATGATCGCCGAACAATACAAGCAGGAGCCGGACAAGGTGGCGTCCATCGTGCTGTTGGGGAATCTGGCGGCGCTGGGGTTTGTGCCGCTGGGGTTGTGGATGGGGCTCGGAAGCTAGCAGCGTTCCGTTGGTGCGCCAAGTGGCATTTACTTTGTTGCCACGACCTCGAAGCGATCACCGGGCACCACGTCCTCGGTGATCTCGTCGACCTTCATCTCATCGACGCGCGCGAGCGGTGGTCCGCGCCGGGCCCAGGCAACGATGGCATCAAGCGCGTGCGCATCGCCCTTCACCATCGCTTCCACTGAACCATCCATGCGGTTGCGCACCCAGCCTTTCAGCTTGAGTGCGCGTGCCTGTGCTTCGAAGGAAGCGCGATAGCCGACGCCTTGCACCAGGCCGATAATCAGCAGGTGTCTTGCCATCGCGTTCTCTCCTGAACTCATGCCGCCGATTTCGTCGGCAGTTTCTTCAGCA